>CALLAE010000071.1 GCA_938002665.1 uncultured Saprospiraceae bacterium
AACACCTCTTGTCAATTCCTTTGGCCTACCCTTCCACTCGGGCCTAGTATTAGCCTTAGTTGTTATCGGCTTATTATTTTTCTTCTTGCTCAAGTGGGCGCATAAGGACAACAGGTACAACATGCAATTGCTGGTGATGGCTAGCCTCATGATATGCATAGGTTTTTCTACGATAGGAGTCATCGTCATCAGAGCGAATGCTGATACTCCGGTCAATATGAATGTGCCGAGCGACGCCATGAGAGTACTACCTTATCTTAATAGGGAGCAATATGGTGAGAGAGCTTTGCTATATGGCCCGCACTTTAATGCTAGACCGAAAGATCTCAATAAAGAAGACAGACTGGGAAGAGTAGGAGATAAATATGTCAAGGTAGATGAGAAACTAGATTATATCTACGAGAACAAGGATAAAATGTTCCTGCCTAGAATAGGTCATACAGAAGGCTCGAGACCCGAGCTACATAAGCAGTGGTATAAGACACTGATGGGAGAAGATCAGAGAGGGCGCCCGAGTTTTATGTACAATCTCAAGTTTATGTTTAAGTATCAGATGGGCTGGATGTACTGGAGGTACTTTGGTTGGAACTTTATAGGTCGTCAGAATGCTCAGCAAGGCTTTATGCCATGGGATAAAAGTAGTGGTCACTGGGCATCAGGAATCAAGTTCATAGATGAAATGCGTCTGCACAACATGGACGAACTAACAGATTCCATGCGCAGACACAAAGGTACAAACAAGTACTACTTCTTGCCATTCTTGCTAGGCATCTTAGGACTGCTATTTCATCTTAGAAATCGACCAAAAGATTTTACTGCGATTATGATACTCTTTCTGATAACAGGACTAGGGCTTATCATGTATTCTAACCAACCCCCTAACGAGCCTAGAGAAAGAGATTATGTCCTTGTAGGATCGTTCTTTACTTTCTGTATCTGGATAGGATTCAGCGTACTGGCTTTATCAAGAATATTTGCGGAAAAAATGAACTTGGGTAACATGGCACCAGTGGCTGCTGGGGTGATAGGTCTAGCCATTCCGGCTCTTATGGCCTTTCAGAACTTTGATGATCATAGTAGACTAGGTCATTATGCCTCAAGAGATTACGCCTCTAATTTCCTTAATTCAGTAGACGAAAATGCCATCATATTTACCTACGGAGATAATGATACCTACCCACTATGGTATGCACAAGAAGTAGAAAACATCAGAAGAGATGTCAGGGTAGTCAATCTGAGTCTAATCGCTGTAGACTGGTACATCGAAAAACTACGTAGAAAAGTAAATGATTCTGCACCTTTGAAGTTAACTATTCCTACAGAAGCCTACCGAGGAAACAAACGGAATCAAGTTTTCTTCTATAATCCGAATGACAAAAATCTGACGACCCCTATAGATGTCACAACAGAACTGGCATTCATAGGCTCTCAGACACAGGACCAGACGATCATGAGGTCTAGAAATCTATTTATACCTATAGATAGAAATAGAATGATAGGTAATGGGCTCATGTCCATTCAGGATACGATGATGCTGAACAAAATAGATATCAGATTCCCTGAAAAATCACAGTATATCCTCAAGGATCAACTGGCAGTGATGGATGTCGTCGCCTCTAATATCTATGATAGACCCATTTACTTTGCAGTTACTTGTAAGAACGAAAAACTCATGGGTCTCAATGACTACATGCAGTTAGAAGGACTAGGACTAAAAGTCATACCAGTTAAGTCTAGAAGTGTGAGAGAGCTTTCCATCTACGGAAGTGGAAGAGTAGACGAAGACAAAGTCTATGATAACGTCATCAACAAATGGAAGTGGGGGAATTTCGATACGCATGAGACTTTTATAGATGAGAGTTATGCTGCTGAAATACAAGCAATGAAAATCGTCATGATGCGTACCTGTGAAGAGCTAATGAGTAAAGGGAAAAAAGAAAAAGCAGCTGTAATGGCTAGTCAGTTTTTCTCAGCTTTTCCACACTTTAATTTCCCATACGATGATAGTGTAATGCCATTTATCGAAATCTTAAACGAGGCGGGCAAACAAGAAGAGGCTCGTAAGCATATGGACATCCTTGCCACTGAGCTATATCAGCGTCTGCGCTTTTACGATTCTTTGGATGAAGATGACTTTGAAAGCTTTAGACAAGATTACAGTTTTGCATTAAGAGGAACGGCTGATGTAATGAGAACGGTGGATAAGTTAGGAGACTCCGCGTTTGCTCAAAAAATCAAGACCTTGATGGCGGAGTATGACATTACAAAAATGAAACAATAGAGTAATCGTATGAAAATAGCTATTGGATGTGACCATGCAGGTGTAGAATACAAAGAACACCTCATAAAAAAGCTGACGGCCCTTGGGCACCAAGCCATCAATTTCGGTACGGACAGTCCTGACTCTGTGGACTATCCTGACTTTGCGCATCCAGTGGCTCAAGAGGTGAGCACTAATAAAAAAGTGAAGTTCGGGATACTCATCTGTGGCTCAGCTAACGGCGTCGCTATGAGTGCCAATAAACATCAAAATATAAGAGCTGCTATCTGCTGGGAAACGGCAATAGCCAAGCTCGCCCGCCAGCATAACAATGCCAATATTATCTGCATACCTGCCCGCTTTGTGACTAAACGTCTAGCCGGAAATATGGTCAAGGCTTTTCTAAGCACAGACTTTGAAGGCGGGAGACATAAGCGGAGAGTAGGCAAGATAGCCTGCAGCTAATTCATCCTATGACTATAGTTAACCACCCCCAATGATGCATTTTAAGACTTAGATAGCCTAAAAGCTTTAATATAATATAGTCTTAAAGTTGAGCCCTTAAGCGCTCTTTACCCTATTTTTGCAGCATTGACCGATAGGTCCCTATTAATCTGCTATGCATGCGTTATCTATTATTTTTATTACTCGTTCTTACACATTTTACTTTAGCTGGACAATATATTAGCAATGTCACGACACCAGACACCAGTGTCCCTGTCGTAACTGATACCGCTGACATCTCAGTCTTACTAGCTAACACTATCACCTCAGAAGACTTAAGTGCCCACCTGACTGTCCTTGCTTCCGATGAGTATGAAGGCAGAGAAACTGGTGAAAGAGGCAATAATCTTGCAGCCTCCTATATCGCTCAATACTTCCAGAGCATAGGCCTTCCCAAAAAAGGAATGGAAAACACCTACTTCCAAAATGTGGCTTTCAATAAAACACAGTGGACAAAGAATGACCTGAAAGTCAATGCCAAGGGATTCAAACATCTATGGGACTACCTCTGTTTCCCTACCCTCAATGAGCACAACTCTTATTATACACCTGAAGAAATTATCTTTCTAGGCTTTGGTATAGATGATGAAAACTACAGCGACTACAAGGGTAATAACCTGAAAGGAAAAGCCATCATGATAAACGAAGGTGAACCCGTCAACAAGCAAGGCACTTCTTTTCTAACCAAGTCTGCAGATGTTTCTGAATGGTCTACTGACATCTACAAAAAACTCAAGGTAGCGAAGGATCATGGTGTAGAACATGTTTTTGTCATCTCAGATGACGTAAAGAAATTCCTCGGTGAGAATAGAAAATATTTGGTTTCGCCTAGCCTAGAGTTAGGAGATGGCCAACACAAATCTGCCTTTGCTAATCATACTTATATCTCTAGTGCGATAGCCAGAGAAATGATCGGCAAAAAGGCAAGGAAAATCAGGAGATGGAGAAAAAAGAATACCAAAAAAGGAAAAGCTTGTGATATAAAACTGACTCCACAAATAGAATACATCATGGATAAAAACATAGATGTTATTGCAGGAAAAAATGTTGTGGGTTTCATAGAAGGGACTGATAAAAAAAATGAAGTAGTTATCATCTCTGCACACTATGATCATCTGGGTAAAAGAGGTAATGATGTCTATAATGGTGCGGATGATAATGGCTCTGGAACCAGTACGGTACTAGAAATTGCTGAAGCATTTCAGAAAGCTAAAGATCTGGGCCAAGGACCACGCAGATCTGTGATGTGCCTCCTTGTTACAGGAGAAGAAAAAGGCTTACTTGGATCTAAATTTTACTCTGAAAACCCTATGTACCCCATTGAGAACACGGTCGTCAATGTGAATATAGACATGGTTGGAAGAGTAGATAAAAAGTATGAAAATAACCCGAACTACATCTATGTCATAGGTTCTGACAGACTAAGTACAGACCTCCACAAGATCAATGAAAACATCAATCAAAAGTATTCCCAACTTACTTTGGATTATAAATACAATGATGAAAATGATCCCAATAGATATTACTACAGATCAGATCATTACAGTTTTGCCAGCAAAGGCATCCCTGCCATATTTTTCTTTAATGGCACCCACGAAGACTATCATAGAACTTCTGACACCGTGGAGAAAATCAACTTCCAGAAAATGGAAAAGCTAGGACGACACTTCTTCCATACCGCTTGGGAATTAGCTAACAGAGCTGAGCGGATAGTTGTGGATGGTGTTGTTGAGGAGGGGTAATAACTGTCTTAAACAGGATTTTTAAGATTTATAAGATCTACATGATGTGTGCCCAATCGGGTTGCACTTAGAAGGCAGCCTGGATTTTGTGTTCTGTGTAGATTGTAGGGGAGCAATGAGCTATGCCATCTACGTTGGATAAGTAATCAAGATTCTGTCTTGATGGATGGGTAATGTACTTCGCGCTCTTTCCTTTTGTCTTCAACAGGATTTTTTAAGATGTATAAGATCTACATGATTTGGGTCACATTGGAATCTGAAATCTGAAATCTGGAATCTGGAATCTGGAATCTGAAATCTATCAGTTTAAAAACACTAATCTAAATCTAAAACCGTCTTGCTTATTATACTCCAGACCTGGCGCTGGGAACTTAAATATATTCAATACTTTAAATAGAGCCTTGCCGAATTCAGTGCTATGTTTGATCTTGCTTAGGTCATAATCTATGGCTAGGACGAACTGGCTGGTGCGCGGATACAACTGACTGTCAAGAATGAAATTTTGATTATCGATGTCCCACTCATTGCTGAATCCTCCATAAAGATGCTTAGCACTATATCCACCTGCAATGGCCAACCACTTAGGCAGACCAGCATTAGGGAAAAAGCTGCTGAGGTTAGCAGAGATCCAGATCGTTTGCCCATTATAATCTTTTAGCAAACGTTCTATGCCACCCGCCCCATACAAATTGACTGATCTATCGTAATTAGATGTAGTCAAAAGTCCATTTTCTGAAGGAAAAGTTGCTCTGCTATGTTTGACAGGCCAATACGACATCTTGAGCTGCAGGCGTTGTTCTTTCCATACCTTTTGTTGTACATAAAACAGTGAGGTGCCTAAGACATTAGCACCCATATCAGCAAGGGAAAAACCCCAGTCAGTAGAAAAACCATCCATCAGCTCTATGTTCAACTGCCCCCATAGGCTTGCTACACTAGATATCAGTAAGGCTTTATCCTCATTATACCCTGCCCATCTACCGAGATCATAGATAAGTGATGACTGCAGATAAGCAGAATAGACATGCCCCGCTTTATCCACATTTTGCCATTCATCCCAATCATTGAATAAGTGAAAGCTAGACTGATCATAGTTGTCATACCAGGCAAAATATAGCCCAGTAGCCATAGCTGTATAACCTGTTATTCCAGCAGTCCAGAAGACCTTTTTACGTTTGGAGAAATTAACTTTTGTATCGTGGAGAGAATCAGCTCTCGTATCCACTAGAGGCTGTGAGCTCTGGCCAAAACAGCTTGCACTGAAAATAAAGAGGAAGATAATCGAATAAAATGCCTTCATAGAGCAATAATACGGACAATTAAGCGATAAAATATTACCTAATAGTCAGCCATAACAACTGAATGCATGACCAGCTCTGATAATTTCTTTAACTACGAATATTCAGCTAATTTTAGGCTTAATAAGGAAATAAGAACTATTTTCAGAAAATCAAGCCTTAGCCTTTTCTATTCAGTGGACTCGTTTTTACATCCTGCTGATAATCAGGCATTTAAAATATGGCTTTCATAATCTTAACAGGTAATACTGATATGAAAATCAAACATCTGATATTAGCATTTTTACTGAGCTTCGTTATGCAGCTTAATGGACAAGACTTCCACAACAGTTTTTTCCAGTTTGCCCCTATGAACATTAACCCTGCGCTCACAGGTGCCTTCTATGGTAATCTTAGGGCCAATGTCATCGCTAGAGATCAAGGAAGGTCTGTAGCCGGTGCAGGTAATGAATGGCAAGACCTCAGCATCGCCCTAGATTACAACATTGACTTTGGTCTGACCGAAGGAGACTGGATCTCTGCAGGAGGTAACTTTGCAAGATCAGGTAATGCTGGTGTCGCTGATTTTAGACGTCAGTTTAGCGGGTTGAACTTAGCCTATCATCTAGCTTTCGGTAAGCGTAAGGATAAAGTATTTACGGTAGGTGCTAAATATGGCAGCTATACGACTGGCGTCAGAAACCCTAACACAACAGAATACATAGACCCAGAAACTTTGTCTGGTGGATTTTCAGCTGACATAGCAACCTTTTTGCAAAGCCAATTTGGTAATGGACCTGATCCTGCAACAAAGAGTTCTGGAGACTATATGGTCGGTCTAATGCTAGATGCGCCTCTAGGAAAGACAGCAGACATCAGAATAGGTATAGCCTCAGATCATATTCTACAACCTAGATTAAGCACTTCTACGGATACAACATCAACTCCTGGTCCAGGACCTATGGTGCCACCAACCGTTTTTAGAGAAGATCTCAATAGAAGAATCAATGCCTTTGTTTTCCTTTACACGGATATCAATAGCAGACTGACTTTCAACCCCAATATCTTGTACCAAAGATCAGGTGTCTCTACTAACATAGTAGTACAAGCCTTATTCAATTACCTATACAGTAAGGAAAAAGACATCTCATTCATTGTGGGTCTAGGTGCTAGATTTGTTAATGACATGGACCTCCCTATCTATCTGGCTTTAGATATGAAAACACTGCGGGTGGGCTTAAGTTATGATACCAATGTAGCTGGTCTTAGACCCTCCAGTGGCACTTTTGGCGCCCTAGAGTTAGGCATCACCAAGGTGTTCAATTGGAATAAGAAAACGGTAGTCCAGCCTAAATTCATTTGTCCTAGATTATAATACCAAGAGACGTAAAATTATGCAACGACTTTATATTACACTTACGATAGTACTTATAGCTGCTTTGTGCTCAGCACAACCGATAAGAACTAACTCTTTCAAGCAAAAAGTAGAAGCTGCAGAACTGGCGGAGTCTCAGTATAATTATGCGGGCGCTCTTGATTGGTTTGAGCAGGCGTATGATGATCTCAGAGACCAAAGATCTAGAGATGATAATTCGCCAAAGGATAAGTTCTCCCTGAAAATAGCTGACCTGAGTTATCAGATAAGAGACTACAATAAAGCTGTTAAGACTTATAAAAGAATCTTGGACAAAGATGACGAAGGACAGTATAATTCTTATATCCTTAATTATGCAAAAAGTCTGAAAGCCTCAGCTAAGTATGATGATGCGCTCAAGGAATTCAAAAGATTTATAAGTCTAGGTGGTGATGCAGAAAAAATTAAAGAAGCAGAGTTTGAGATAGAAGGAATAATGCTCTTACAAGGTCTTGAGCCTAACCTAGAAACTTCATTTACCTCTCTTGGAAAAAATGTCAATTCGGGTTCCGGTGAATTTTCACCTAGAGAAAATGCTGAAGATGGCAATCTCTATTATGGCTCATTCAATAGAAGCGATGCCATAGAAGTAGCTAATGAAGAAGATGATTATCATGCTAAGATATATGTTGCAGAAAAGGATGATGAAGGGAAATTTGAAAAAGCAGACCCACTTCCTGAAACCATAAACAGAAAAGGCTATCACAGTGCCAATGTGGCCTTCTCTCGAGATGGCAAAACCATGTACTTCACAAGAGTACAGACTACTGGAACAGAAATAACTTCTTCAGAAATAATGGTCAGTTATAAAAAAGATACTGGCTGGAGTGCTGCAGATCCTATAGGCGGAGGCCTTAACGGGGACTGGCACAGCAAGCATCCTGCTATAGGTCAGCTGTATGGAAAGGATGTTATCTTTTTCAGTTCTGATATGGACGGAGGTGAAGGTGGCATGGACATTTATTATGCTAACATTCGTGGCGATGGCTCTTTTTCTTCACCTGTCAACTTAGGCAAGGATATCAATACAGCTAAAGAAGATCTCGCACCTTTCTACCATGATGGCACCCTTTATTACAGTACAGATGGCTTGCCTTCCTTGGGAGGTTTTGATATATACTATACCGTATGGGATGGTAGTAACTGGAGCAGCAGTGAGAATCTAGGTTTTGGTTTCAATACCTCATATGATGACCTCTACTTCAGTATGAATGCTGATGGAAAAAGTGGCTATGTCGTTTCTAATAGACCTAGTGAAGGCAAGAAAAGACTCAAGAGTAAAACCTGTTGTGACGACATCTTTCATTTCAATATTAAAGAAGTGGTCATAGACTTATTGGCCATAGTAGTAGACGGAGAAGATGCCCCTATAAATGGTGCCACTGTCAAACTACAGAACACTACTGACCCTGTCAGCAACCCGACTGACATGAAATATAATGCGCTCGGAAATGAATTTGCTTTTCCTTTAGATTCTGATTTTGAATATAAGGCAGTCATTACAGTAGATGGATATTATCCAGATTCTATCTCATTCAATACTGCAGGTATTTTAGACAATTACACAGTACAGAAAAAAGTGACACTGAGACCTATTCCTGTAGAGCCAGAATTTGATACTGTGATAGAAACAGTAACAATGAATGAAGCGATCAGAATGAGTAATATCTATTATGACTTTGATGATGATAAAATCTTACCAGACGCAGAGAAGGATCTGAATGAGTTATATGGTCTGATGATAAAGTACCCTGATATGGTTATAGAATTATCTTCTCATACGGATGCGCGAGGAGTCAGTAAGTATAACGAACTGCTCTCACAGAGAAGAGCTCAGTCTGCAACTAACTGGCTGCTGAATAAAGGTATCTCAGAAGAAAGAATTAAGCCTGTCGGGTATGGTGAGTCTGTCATTCTTAACCGTTGTACCAATGGCGTAAGATGTTCTGATGATGAGCACAGACAGAATAGAAGAACAGAATTTAAGATTATTGCTGGACCACAGACTATAGAAATAGTCAAAGAAGTGAAGCGTCAGGTCCAGAAAAACTAGCAATTCCTATTATTGATTAATATAATGAGTGGTTGGCCTTAGGTCATCCACTCATTTTTTTTGTCAGGCCTGAAGGTTTCCTTTTCTTAGATATTCTAGTACTTTTGCGGCTCCAAATGCAATCAACTCCTTTGATTATGAGGCTTTAACAGTTTGTTAGGGCTATGTCCAATATGATATTCGTTTTTAGAACAAACAATTCTCAAACAAAAATTAGCTATGAAAAATATTTTGAAACTAAGTTTTCTAGGTTTAGTAACCTTATTTATGATTACCTCATGTGAGGTAGACCCAGTAGACCCAGGTACAGGCGGCGGTGGCGGCGGTGGTGGAACCACTGAAGAAGGACCGGAAATAATTTATGGTACTGGAACAGGCCTCCTAAGTTCTGATACAGCTTTAGAGCCGGGAACAAGATTCACTGTTCAGATACAGACAGCACAAGGAACCTCTCCTCTAAATTCACTTGAGGTATTGGAAAACGATGTTCGTTTACCAGACTTTGAAAATAGACTAGAAATATTGGGTTCACCTGCACCTTCAGCAGCTGTACTTGTTCCTGCTGATGACAAAGCTGGCTTCACTTGGGACATTACTATCAAAGCCCAAGAGGAAAGAAACAAAACCATCTATAAGTTTTTAATCAAGGATGAAGCTGGAAACGAAGCTTTCAGAGATATAGAAATAGATACAGAAGGTGGCAACACTGGAGCGACAGAGCCTACAGTAGTTCTTAATGGTAACAATAATGTTATCACAGATACAGAAGCCTTAGTTGGTTTTCCAATAGAAGCTTTTCCTGGAAACATGGACTTATCTACTATTGCTGTATACCAATTAGATGTGGATGGTAACCTTATGGAAATAGCTTTTGACAGATGTTACTTAGGAGAAATTAGTGGCGATGATCAGTTTACTTCTAACCCTGAATTTCTAGTGGCAGAAGATCAAGGTGGATTTGCAAAGACGCTTTACATTAGATCTCAGTCTGTTCAAAGTATAGAAAACTATGTTATCTCTGTGGCTGATGCTTCTGGAACTACAGACGGTATTGCATTTTTTGAAGTTACAATTAATACTTTCCCTGATGGAATCAGTGGTAATCCTGTAAATACACTTACTGGGGTATTATTTAATAGAGCTGGACCAGCAGGAACTGGAGGCCTGGACCTAGATAGTGGAGCGAGTACAGGTAGTAGCGATACTTCTGCGGAGCTAGTAGATAATGGGATAGATATAGGAGCAAGTGCTGCTCAGAACTGGTTACAGAGAATTTCTGGAACTAATGGAACAATACTTAAGCAACTTATTCCTAATTCTAATGGCTTATTAGAGGACTTTACCTTTGATTCTGTCACCACAGATGCTGGTATAAGAGATATCTGGGGTAACGCTACAGATCTTATGGGTACTAATGATGATCTAGAGCCATGGACTGAGGAAGTGCAGGCTGGAGATATGTTTATAGCACTCAGAGAAGGAAAATACTACATGATGAATGTGACCGAAGTATTTATCTCTCCTACTGATAATGACGATTTCTATAGAATGGACATTAAGTTCTAAGAATTCCAGTCCTAAGACTAAAAACAGAAAGCCTGGCTCTAAGCCGGGCTTTCTGTTTTTAGACTGCTATTAGCCCTGCCATCTTTAGCTAATTTCAAGTACTTTTGAGTCTTGGTTTTGCGTTCCATGTGATAGATTATACAATTCTAGCAGACTATGATGAAATATATACAATTGAGCATTATCTCCCTTATTGCAATTTTTATAATTGCGGCCTGTGGTGGAGATGTAGAGACTTGTATAGACCCACTTACAGGTGAGATCTGTGAGCCACCTCCCATTCCCGTCTACCCTTCTTTAGTAAAGGTGGATACCCTTGATTTCAAAACTGACGATTTCTTTTTAGAACCCTCTCAAGAATTTGCAATCTTACTCAGAGGAAGAAAAGGAGACGAGAAATTCAGTAGCTTAGAAATAAGAGAAAATGGCCAACTACTAGATCTATCTAGAATGACTATAGATGGCACTCCTCTACGAAGCAATCCATACATATTCAGCAACACAGAGGAGGCAGACCTGTTCTTGTGGGAAGTCGGCCTCATCGCTCAAGACACAAAAGACAAAGTACAGTATGAGTTTATAATAGAAGATCTGGTAGAAAGACAAGCTATCACAGATATCATAGTGAACACTTTGATAAACAACATGACCCCTCCTATAATAAACTTAAGTCCTGACTCTACTCAGGTGCTCATAGGTGAAGGGACCGTTAGTTTTGAAATAGATGTAGATGCCATCGGTTCTCCTATAGAGTCTATAGCTGTCTACCAAGCCGTCAACATAGTGGATGCAAGTAGACTCTTATTTGGCGGAGACCCTGTTAGTTCCAATCCCATTATTCTAGAAGGTGATGATAGAGAAGGTTTTAATAAAACAATAGAGATAACTTCTACACCTGATGTAGGCTTACAAGGTTACACTGTCATTTTTAGAGACTCTTTAGGTAACACTTATAATGAAGAACTCGGAATACAAGTGGCAGAGCCCCTTACTGAGATAGAAGATGTAACGCTTAGAAGTTCTGTTAATGGTAATGCCTTCGGCGCTTTAGACTTAGATAATAACACAGAATTTGGAATAGGAAATTCTAACGCAGAAATTAAGGCTGATACCGTGGATGGGATGTGGCCCCAAAAAATTACTGCCATTAACGATGCTGAAATAGCTAAACTAGATGTGGCAAAATACGACTCCGTTTTTGCCAGATTTCAATTAAAGTCACTTTGGATTCAAGAGAATGCAATACAACTATCTTCTAATCCAGGTGACCCTAGAGAATATACTACAGAAGTAGTAGATATAGATGACGTCTACTTAATTAAAAGAGTAAACACTTACCAGCTCATTAGGATTACTGCTATAGACCCAATAGAACAATCCTTTACAATGAAGGTCAAAAAATAATGTCTGGGGTTAGTTTATTTATCCCAAATATATCGGACTAAACGCTTGATAGTCTTATCTAGATTTACTTTGGTGGAAAACCAACTATTGTAAGATATGAATTCCATGCGTCTCACTCTAGATACTTTCTCTAAGTCCCAGAAGTGCACCACATACTCTTTGGTCTCCCAGTTCTTTACTGGCTGCCTATAGATAAGCAAATAGGCTCCTGGACCATCCCCCATCTCAAATCCCTCAGCCTTGGTCCCCACGCCCTTCCACAGAAAGCTATAATCTTTTTCCTTAAAGATCTTGTCAGCATCCCTCGCATAATAGAAATAATAATTTTCATTGCGATAGTGTTTCTTAAAAGCAGACACTAATTCTTTGTTCTTCTTAGCTAATAGACTTTGTAGCTCATCAGCTTTAGAATCGAAGCCATTCTCTCTTAGTTTTGAGATTTTGTGGTCTTCATCCTCCAGTCTCACTAATAGAGGCAGAACTCTCATAGCCTTCCTATGACTAAAAACCTCGTCTCGAAAATTGCTAGTGAAAAAATCAAACAACCTACCCTCATCGGATAGCTGCCAATAGTTCTCCTTACCTGCCGTATAGATGTAATCCTGCGCTAAGGAAGAATCATACATTATCAAAAAGAACAACATTAACATTAGTCTTAGAATCATGTAGTCAATTTAAAGTATTCTGCAGGCCTTAATGCATTTTAACCATACTTTAAATCTACAAAAGACTTCGTAATTACTTCAGATAAGATAATTTTGTGGCCTATACTTTTTAAGCTATAAAATTCCTATATGCAGGCATCCATAGACATAGAAGCACTTAACCAGCAAATCCATCAGGATAGTGCTTTTATAGAACAGATAAATGAAGCAACATCGAAGATAATAGTCGGCCAGAGCTATATGCTACAGCGTCTTATGGTGGGATTACTAGCCAAAGGCCACGTACTGCTAGAAGGCCTCCCTGGCTTAGCTAAAACCCTATCCATAAAAACCTTAGCTAATACCATAGACGCCGATTTTCAACGTATTCAGTTTACCCCAGACTTGCTGCCCGCTGATATTATCGGGACTATGATCTATAACCCTAGCAAGAATGATTTTACGGTAAGAAAAGGCCCCATCTTCGCCAACTTTATTCTGGCAGATGAGATAAACAGAGCCCCAGCAAAAGTGCAATCAGCACTACTAGAATCCATGCAAGAAAAGCAGGTCACCATCGGAAAAGAAACCTTCAAACTGGAAGAACCCTTTCTTGTCCTTGCTACACAGAATCCCATAGAGCAAGAAGGCACCTATCCACTACCAGAGGCACAGGTAGATAGATTTATGCTCAAGGTCAAAATAGGCTATCCAGAAAAACAAGAAGAAAAAGAAATCATAAGAAGGTCTATCAGTGGTCAGACAGAAGCAAAAGTAGAGGCCGTTATAGATCCTTCTGTAATACTAAAAGCCAGAGAGCTAGTCACCAAAATATACATGGATGAAAAAATAGAAAACTATATCCTAGATATTGTTTTCGCCACAAGAAATCCTGAAGACTATGGTCTAAATGACCTCAAGCCTCTCATCAGTTACGGTGGTTCTCCTAGAGCTAGTATCAATCTAGCTAAAGCATCCAAGGCACAAGCCTTCCTCAACAGGAGAGGTTTTGTTATTCCAGATGATGTCAGAAATGTCTGTGCAGACATCATGAGACACAGACTAGGTCTTACGTATGAGGCTGAAGCCGAAAATATCACCCAAGAAGATATTATCAGCAAGATCATCAACACGATAGAAGTACCATAGACGTATCCTAGAACACTAAGCATGGATGCATCCGAAATACTAAAGAAGGTCCGTAAAATCGAGATCAAGACCAAGGGTCTGAGTAAGCACATTTTCTCAGGAGAATACCACAGTGCTTTTAAGGGCAGGGGTATGTCATTTTCGGAAGTGAGAGATTACCATTATGGCGATGATGTGAGAAATATAGACTGGAACGTAACCGCAAGAACGGGTGATCCTCATATAAAGGTTTTTGAAGAAGATAGAGAACTGACAGTCATGTTGCTCATAGACATCAGTCAGTCTTCCTCCTTTGGATCTATCAAACAATTTAAAAGCGAACTGACTGCAGAACTCAGTGCAGTAATCGCCTTCTCTGCTATAACTAATAATGATAAGGTAGGTGCTATCCTGTTTACGGATTCGGTAGAAAAATACATCCCTCCTAAAAAAGGAAGAAGCCACATCCTCAGAATAATCAGAGAAATAATATACTTTCAGCCAGAATCAAAAGGCACTGATCTAGAGTCAGCCCTGATCTATCTCAACAACATACAGAAGAAAAAAGCGATAGTCTTCGTGCTATCCGATTTTATGACCAGTGGCTACGAGCCCGCTTTGTCTATCGCCTCCAAGAGACACGATATCATAGGTCTGCATATCTATGACCAAGCTGAGAAAGAATTACCCAATATAGGCATGGTCAATTCTTACGATGCTGAGACAGGAAAAAAAGTAATCCTAGACACTTCCTCTGCTACAGTCAGGAAAAACTACAATGATTGGTTCCAGAAGAACTTCGAGTACTACGATACTACCTTCAACAGATACCGATCAGACCACCTCAGTATCAGCACAGCCGATGATTATGTAAAATTATTACTTCAGTTTTTCAAAAAGCGGTCTAAGTAGTGCGGTTAGTTCTTGTTATAGCAACCCTACTCTTCAGCACAACTGCCTACTCGCAAGTGGTCAGTTCTCTTACGGTGTCAAATGATTCTATCCTGATAGGAGAACAGATAGCAGTCTACTACAAACTCACAGTACCCAAATCTGCTAAACTTATAGCACTAAGCTTCAGCTCTTTAGACAGTCTGGATTCTCTGATACCAACGAACTCCCAGGACACCTCTTCTGTACCATATTATGCCGAAGTAGAATGGGAGGCTAGTTTTATGAATTATGAAAACAAGACTCTACCTTACCACCTCGCTAAAAAAACTGATCTAGGAAGCGCCTATGAGTATCAGGACACTTTTCTAGCTACATTCTGGGATCTAGGATTTTATGAAATATTACATCCAAGATTTAGCTTTGACACTAGTACTGTCCAGCCTAGGGTTATGAATCTGGAAACGCCTACCGTTTTTGTAAATGTGCCACTAGACATCAAGAACCCAGACACCACCTCTGTTATCCTACCTATAAAAGATATTATAGTCTCAAAGAAAACCTGGAAGGATTATATAAAACCTGGCTTGTACATTTTAGCAGCATTGCTGACAGGACTACTACTCTTTTTCATGCTTCGCAAAAAGAAACCAGAAGAGACCACCGTAGTTGTTGCTAAGCCTAAAGAGCCAGCCCACGTCATCGCCCTTACTAAGCTAGACACCTTGGCTAAAGAAGAAGATTGGAAAAAAGGAAAGGTCAAAAAATATCAGTCGGATCTAACCTATACCATCAGAGAGTATCTAGAAAATCGCTACGAAATAAAAGCACTAGAAAGCACCACTGACGAAATTACACAGACACTGAAGAAACAGAACTTCGATGATAATCATGCGAGAGACCTAAAGGAAATTCTTCAGATAGCAGACCTCGTGAAATTTGCCAAAGCAAAACCGACGGAGGATATAAACGAACGTTTTCTTGCCAAGGCAAAACAATTTGTCCTAGAAACCAAGCAAGTTATTACCCAACAAGAAACCGACAGTACTGATGGGTAATTTCGAATTCCAACATCCCTGGTTTTTGCTCCTACTGCTTGCCCTCCCTTTTATGTGGTGGTGGAAGTACCGAAGAGCTGAGACTAAGACTACAGAAATGCGCTTCCCCCACGTAGGCTCTATTGGAGATCTGGTTTCTATAAAAACCTTGCTCTTTAAATATCTACCACTATTGAGATACCTAGGCTTAGCCTTTTTAATAATTGCACTGGCAAGACCGCGACTGGTACTAAAGGAAGAAGAAGTAAAGGCAGAAGGTATAGATATTATGATGGTCATGGATCTCTCTAGTAGTATGCTAGCCAGAGATTTTCAGCCAGACAGATTGACTGTCAGTAAAGAAATGGGAAAACGCTTTATAGATAAGCGGACCTATGACAGAGTAGGACTGGTCGTGTTTGCAGGCGAGAGCTTTACGCAGAGTCCCTTGACAACTGACCACCGTATCGTTAAGGAATTTATGGGTAGCCTAGAGTCAGGCATTATGGAGGACGGTACGGCGATAGGCATGGGACTAGCCTCCGCTGTCAATAGACTGAAAGAAAGTGAGTCCAAAAGTAAAGTCGTGATCCTACTTACTGATGGGGTCAATAATGCTGGTTATATCAAACCAATGACCGCAGCAGAAATCGCAAAAGAACTGGATGTCAAAGTATACACCATAGGGGTCGGTTCTATGGGAAATGCAGTCTCACCTATTTCTCGTAGGAGCGATGGCAGATACGTCTTCGGAGTTGCTAGAGTAGAAATAGACGAAGAGCTGCTCACTGAAATATCAAAGCTTACAGGAGGGCGCTACTTCAGAGCGACAGACGAAGCCGGGCTAGAAAGAATCTATGAAGAAATAGACAGACTAGAAAAAACAGAAATAGATGTGTCAGTCTTCAAGCGTTACTCAGAAGAATTTAGAAGAATGCTATTGATAGGGCTTATACTCTTAGGCCTAGAATTAATTTTAAAGAACACCATACTTAGAACCTTACCCTAATAGTAACGGACTATGTTCAGATTTGAAGCGGCATACATATTTTATTTCTTTGCACTCATTCCTTTGGGTTTGTTGCTCGTATGGCTGACCATGCAGTGGAAAAAGAATGCTATGGATGGGACAGGTGACCAGAAGGTATTCTCTAGACTCTTCCCAGACTGGTCAGCAAGAAAAGAATGGCTGCGGTCTATCTTACTCTTGATAGGCTTTGCACTGCTACTCCTTTCTTGGTCTAATCCTCAATGGGGCACCAGAAAACAAAAAGTAAAAGCCAAGAGTACAGATGTCATCATCGCACTAGACATCTCGCAGAGTATGATGGCAGAAGACATCCTCCCTAACAGGATGGAAAAAGCCAAGCGATTCACAACCGAACTGATAAAAAGATTACGTGGAGAAAGAATAGGTCTCATCTTCTTTGCTGGTAGTGCTTACTTACAGATGCCCCTATCCCAAGACCAAGCCTCCGCTGAGTTATACATTAAGTCTGCCAGCCCTAAACAAGCAGGAACACAAGGAACTGTTATAGCAGATGCGATAAATTTATCAGGAGACATCTTCGGCGCCGATAACCCGACACAGAAAGCGCTCATCGTTATCTCTGATGGCGAAAACCATGAGGTGGAAGCGATCCAAGCTGCACAAGAAGCTTACGAAAATGGTACGACTGTCTACACCTTAGGTATAGGTACGGAAGAAGGGGCACCTATACCTTTCGTAGAAAGAGGCCAGACGACTTATAAAAGAACTAAACAAGGTAGACCCGTCAACAGTGCACTCAATGTAGACTTGCTCAATGATGTCGCTGAGAGTGGCGGAGGAAAATTCTATATGATAGATCAGACTATGTCAGCTCTAGATAAGCTGGATAGTGAAATAGATAAACTAGAAAAGAAAGAAGTAGAGCAGAGATCCTTCACGGATTACAATAGCTACTTCCAGTTATTTCTGTTTCCTGCTATCTTACTTTTTTTCTTTGAATACCTGATGAACTCTTCCTCTACCGGAACTGGAGGATGGAGAAAATTGTTAGGCATCAAATAATGGTCATGGAAAAGAAAACAGCAGTCATAATATTTCTTTCGATGCTCTTGAGCGGTTTCTGTTACAGCCAGACCTCTTCAGAATTACTAAGAGAAGGAGATGCCCGCTATCTGGAAAATAACTTTGCCGCCGCTGAAGAAGCCTACCGGAAAGCAAGACAAGAAGAAAGCACCCTCGCCTCCAACTTCAATCTCGGAAATGCCACCTTCAAACAAGAACGCTACGAAGAAGCCATAGAACATTATCTCAATGCCACTAGAAAAACGCAAAACAATACAAGTAGTTCTGATACTTACTATAACCTAGGCAATGCCTACTTCCAAGGCCAGCAACTAGAAGAAGCTATAGAAGCCTACAAGCAAGCTATCAGACTAGATCCTACTAACAAGGAAGCAAAGTACAACTTGGCCTATTGCAAGGAGATGCTCAAGATGGCGCAGCAACAGCAGCAAGATCAGCAGCAACAACAGCAACAGCAGCAAGATCAAGAGAATCAAGAGCAACAAGACTCTGAGGAACAACAGGATCAGGAAAACCAAGACCAGCAAGAATCAGATGAAGAGCAAGAAAATCAGGAACAACAAGAACAAGAAGAGTCAGAGCAAGACAGTACACAGAACCAAGACATGTCGGAAGGACAGTTTGATAGTACCAGACTAGAAAAACAAACCCTCGATAGTCTAGATGCTGCCAAGCTCTTGCAGATTATCCAAAGTGAAGAACGAAAGGTACAGGAGAAACTCAGAAAGTATAATTCTAACAGAAAAAAACCAGATAAAGACTGGTAAACACTTTAACTATAAAATCCCTACTAAAATGAAAAGTTTAGTTCTCTTTCCCACCATCATACTGCTCTACACGTCTTTCTTGTCTGGGCAAAATTTTGAAGTGAAAGTTAGCACAGATTCTGTGTTACTCGGCAATTATATAGAAGTCAGCTTTAAGGTAGAAAATCTGGATGGCAACTTTGAAGCACCAGAATTTACTGATATGGATATCATCAGTGGTCCTAATACGAGCTCCTCTATTCAGATTATCAATGGAGAAAAAAGCAGTCAGCTTAGCTACAGCTACTATCTAAAACCTAGAGACGTAGGTGCTTATACCATCCCGCCCGCCTACCTCATCACAGAAGAACAAACCCTAGAAACTCTACCTCTTGTTATAAATGTGTATCCCAATCCTGAAAATATAATTGCAGAACCGCAGATGGCAGAAGACAGAATGTTTTTCAATTTAGATGATTGGTCTCCATTCACTAGACCACAGCAACCGAGCATCCCTACCCCACCCGCAGCACCTGCCAAGAAAAAAAGAAAATACAAACGCATATGAGGCCAGGACTGAGCTATCTATTTTTTCTTTCCTTACTATTCATAGGAAATTATTCTGTCACTGCACAGAAAGCAAAATTCTATGCCCAAGTAGATACTAGAAAAATAGTAGAAGGCTCCTACCTAGAGGTTTCATTTGTCCTGGAAGATGGAGAGGGCAGAAATTTCAAGCCGCCCTCATTCACCGATTTCAATGTCGTATCTGGACCCTCCCGCTCTAACTCTACCACCATCGTCAATGGTAAGGTCAATCAAACTATGTCCTTTGGCTATGGCCTAAAACCTAAAGGCCTCGGCATGAAAAAGATACCGCCTGCCACAATGGTCATAGGAGGCAAGACCATGCGGACTCAGGAAATCACTATAGAAGTTGTCAAAGGCAGCGACAAAGCCTTGACCTCGGACAAGCAAATATTTATCAAAACCTTACTCACTGATTCTACCACCTATGTGGGTCAGCAAATTATTCTTGAATACAAACTGTATACGACCTTAGATGTCAGAACTACTAATTTTCTGGAAGAACAAGCCTTCGATGGCTTCTATGCTGAAGACATCAGGACCAATAGAATGCAGTACCAGAGAGAAATTATAGACGGCACAGAATACTTTACTAAGCCTATAAGAAGAGTCGTACTCTTTCCTCAGCAAACAGGAACTTACACTATAGAACCTGTCAACATTCAATTGGGTCTGGCTAAAAAAGGAGGCAATAGAGGTTTCTTTTTCAATTCGCAACTTATACAAAGAAACATCTTAGCAGAAGGCATAACCATCTTTGTCAATAGCTTACCTGCTACCACTGAACCCTATTCAGGTGCAGTAGGCAGATATAAAATGACAGCTACAACTCCTAAGAGAAGTCTCACTACAGATGAAGCGATAACCGTAACCATGCAAGTCACTGGTAATGGGGATAGCAAAACGGTACAGGCGCCCAAGTGGGAACTACCTGAAGGCCTGGAGATGTATGATCCCAATGTTATAGAAGATGAAGTTTTCACTGCGGAGACAGGCCTCACACATAGAAAAACCTTTGAGTATCTTATCGTCGCTAAAAAACCAGGCAAGTTTTTCCTCAAGCCAACCTTCGTCTACTTCGATACAGACAAAGAAGCTTATGCTACCTTGACACGTAATCTAGGAGGCATCAATGTGATCAAAGGCTCTAATTCCGCTGCTGTCATTAAAGACAATTCTGAATTAGAGCTAGCTGGGATTTTCGAGACGACTAAGCTTAGAACCCCTGCTGTAAGTTGGTATGATAGTCTGGGTCATCGTCTTTTTCTCTTGGCAACTCTTCTTGGGGGCTTAGGGATATTTATCTATAGCAATCACCTCAAGAATTCAGGAAAACTAGATCAAGATCTCATAAGAAAGAACAAAGCCTATGAGGTAGCTCTCACTAAGCTCCAAGACTCTAAATCCTATATGGAGGCTGGCAAGTCCAAAGAGTTCCATGAAGAAATGATCAGAGCCCTAAAGACTTATGTAGATGATAAATACGATATCCCTGGTCTGCATATCAAGAAGACAGAATTACTGGATCGTCTAAAGGAAAAAGCGCTCTCAGATAGTAATCTGGAAACCTTTAAAGTGATTCTAGATAGGTCTGAAATGGCGATGTATGCACCAGGCTTAGCCCCAGAACTCAAGGACACCTACGATATAGCAGTAGAATTGATCACAGAGTTAGAAAAATAAGCCAGACCCGCTTAAGCCGTTCTCTACTCAGAATTTTCATTTACTTTTGTTCTTTCAAATTTGTAAATAAAGAACATGTCGGTAAGGACTAAGATAAAGACTATCATAAGCAGTGATAAAGTAGACTACAGTACTACAGTAAAAGGCTGGGTAAGAACTTTTAGAAATAATCAATTCCTTGCACTGAATGATGGCTCTACCATCAAAACCTTGCAAGTGGTGGTAGACAGAGAAAATACTTCTGAAGATATACTCAAAAGAATCAATACTGGCGCAGCAATAGCAGCTACTGGCAAAGTCGTCGCTTCTCAAGGGGCTGGACAAAAAGTAGAGCTGCAAGCAGAATCAGTACAGATACTAGGAGATGCGGATCCAGAAAAGTATCCACTGCAACCAAAGAAGCATAGCCTGGAATTTCTTAGAGAAATTGCCCATCTGAGATTCAGAACCAATACTTTCGGTGCGATCTTCAGAATCCGACACAGCGTAGCCTTTGCTATTCACCAGTTCTTTAATGAGCGCGGCTTTGTGTACCTGCATACGCCTATCATCACAGGCTCGGATGCAGAAGGGGCTGGAGAAATGTTTCAGGTGACAACACTAGATCTCGCTGCTGTGCCTAAAAGTGAAGAAGGTGACATAGATTTCAAACAAGACTTTTTCAATAAACAAACTAACCTGACAGTATCTGGCCAACTAGAGGCAGAGCTAGGTGCCTTAGCCCTATCTGATGTCTATACTTTCGGCCCGACTTTCAGAGCAGAAAATTCTAACACTTCTAGACACCTGGCAGAATTCTGGATGATAGAACCAGAGATGGCTTTTGCAGACCTGACTGATGATATGAATCTTGCAGAAGACATGCTTAAGTATGTCATAAAGTACTGCCTAGATAAGCATCAAGATGATCTAGAATTTCTAGAGCAGAGACTGACGAAAGAAGAAAGTGCTAAGCCAGCTAATGAGCGCTCGCCGATGCCACTCAGAGAAAAATTGCAATTCTGTATAGAGAATGATTTTGAAAGACTGACCTATACTGAGGCCATAAAGATTCTCATGAATTCTAAGCCCAACAAGAAAAAGAAATTTCAGTTTGTCATAGAAGAATGGGGCGCTGATCTACAGTCAGAACATGAGAGATATCTAGTCGAGAAACACTTCAAAAAACCTGTCATCTTAACGGACTACCCTAAGGATATCAAGGCCTTCTACATGCGAATGAATAAAGATGATAAGACAGTAAGAGCGATGGATATTTTATTTCCAGGCATAGGAGAAATAGTGGGCGGCTCGCAAAGAGAGGAGCGCTTGGATGTGTTGCTGAAAAGGATGAAAGACTTTGACATACCGGAACATGAGATGGAATGGTTCTTAGATACTAGGCGTTTTGGGACTTGCGAGCATGCAGGATTTGGACTGGGCTTTGAGAGGCTGATTCTGTTTATTACTGGTATGGCGAATATCAGAGATGTGATTCCATTTCCAAGGTATCCGGGGTCTGCAGAGTTTTAAACTCAAGATTGACATTATGGATGTATAGATTAAGAGTAGCATATCAACCTAAACTATACATAAGTATGGAAAAGCTACTTATTAATACCTTAATGGCTATAATCTTCCTAGTTGCCATTGTACAAAGATATAGTGCTCAGACGTCTCTCAATGTCGTGACTGATTTTAATTTTCATCAACAAATACCTCATTACGTCTTGGAGTATGATGGTAGAATATTTACAGCTGGTATTGCATTGCCAAAAGAAGGACGCAGAGAGCCCTTCTTTGTAGAGTATGATAAAAACTTGTCTCCAATTTCTTATTCTATTCTGGATGATTCTATTATTTCAAATGCATTAGGTAACATTTCTGAGCTTTTATATTATGATAATAAATTGTATAAAGGATTTAGTGAAATTGGAGATGAAAATTATGGCCATATCGTAGAATATGACATTGATCAAAAATCAGCTGAATATTTTCATGTAGTAAAAGATACGCTAAGTGTAGATGGTTTTATTAATCCCATTTCGATGATTATTTCACATGATGGTAAGATGACAGCATTATATGCTTCTGGTCTTCGTGATGTAAGATTGCAAATATTTGATCTAGCATCGAATGGAGAAATTTCTCAAAGTATTAGAATTAGTGACCCAAATTTTAGCTATTACCCAATGGAGCTTTTAAGTACCTCTAATGGAACTATAGTGTTAGGTCAATTCGATAATAGTATAAGTGAAGAGTTCTTAGGAACGTTCGTTTGGAAGTTAGACAATGACTTAAACATTGTCTTGAAAAAGGAAATAACGAATACCAATTATAGAAATTTCATCTTGGATGCAGTAGTTGACAATGATGACAACATCATTATGGCATATAGTGAACATGATGGTGGTCTCAGGAATTTCAGACCATTAGCAATTAAATTGAACAAGGATTTGGATATAACTTGGGAGAGACCGATAGGAAATCAAGATTTTTCTCGTTATCCTAAGTACTATACAGAAGTAGTTGAAAGTAGTAGGGGGGATGGATATTTGTTTTGTGGAAAAGACGAAGAAGGAGACAGTATAGGAAATACACGAGGTCAAGTTACAAAGTTGTCCTTGGAGGGAGATAGTATTTGGCATAGAAAGTTTTTACCTCTGAATGAAACTAATCGATCAACTGCTGAAATCAATCATATCGTAAAAAGTTCTGATGGGCATTATATTCTCTGCGGTAGTGCTGGCAATAAAAATTCTTCTCAAGATTCTATATTTTTTCTTACATGGATGCTTAAAATAGATGAAGAAGGGCACCTGGTTCTTTCAGATACAACTAATGCTGTAACCCAGCATTTGGAAAATAAAATAAGTATTTATCCTAATCCAACTTCAGATATGCTATACATTGAACATGATGATATTTATGACATTTCATATGAGATGTTTAATTTGAAAGGTCAGAAGGTATTTGAAGCAAGGAGTACAGAATCTAATACAACCTACATGATGGATCTAGGTCATTTAACTAGAGGATTATATTATTTGCATATAGTTAGATCAGATGGAAAAAGAGAAGCACGGGCAGTATCCATTCGATAAGCAGTCTCTCAAATAATGAATTAGATACATGGAAGACATTTCTAGTTCGAAGCCCAGACGATGTTTACCAGAATATATAGAACTCATGAGCGATTGGCCAGAGTGCAGGGAGCAAGATGAGTTCTATGGTTTTGCGAAACGCAGTTGAGCAAAAATTCCTTTAAACATTCTGCCTGCCCACCCTCGATTGATATCGAGGTTCATTCCTTTGAAAGCAAGATTTACTTGCTTCCATCACGCTGTAGCGTGACCACTAAATCCTGCAAGCTTTTTTAT
>CALLAE010000072.1 GCA_938002665.1 uncultured Saprospiraceae bacterium
TTTATCATTCGACCTATATCTTTCTATGATATCTCTGGAGTTATCAGTGGAGCCATCATCAATGATGAGTAACTCAAAATCGACTTCCTGTTGCTGGAGAACACTTTCTATGGCTTCCTCTATATAGTTACCGTAGTTGTAGTTTGTTATGTATACTGTGATCAAATGCTGTAGTTCTTGAAAATGTTTTATTGAATTTTATGTTCTCATGTTAATTTCTTTTGCGGGTACGCCTCCGACAATTTGACCATTTAACACGTTTTTATTTACTACAGCGTTACTTCCTATTATCGCTCCATGACCGATGTGTATACCAGGAAAAATAACGGCATGAGTTCCTATCCAGACATCAGATTCTAAAATTATAGGTGCATGAGTATAGCCTTGGTCTTGGATAGAGCTATCAGCTTTATCAAATTTGTGCATACTGGTTTGTAAGTAAACAAATCCAGAAATAAGAGTTTTTCCTCCAATCGTAATGCTATCACCACCATTCAGTACACTATAAAGTCCAATTCTGGTTCCATCAGCAATTTTGATATTTGACTCATTGGTAGACAAAATCCTAACTCCTCTATCAATTCTACAGTTATTTCCTATTTCTAAGCTGCTATTTTTATGTGCTCTTATTTCTACACCTTCTCTAATAATGACATTTTCTCCAATTTTTACTTTAGCATTATCAGTTATGGTAATCTTTGGTATGGATGAAGCCCGAAGGTTTCTGCCAATCTGGAATCTATGATCGCAATAAAATAATTTCAAAATAATCTGGATAAAAATTATTTTGAGTTTGCGAAGCTGATATATTAAGGCTCTGAACATGCTTGATCTTGACTTATGTTAATTTTTTATAAGTTCTAAATTTAGCTTCTCATATTTCAGGACATCCTTCTTTAATTTTTTTCCTACTAACTCTCTATACTCCCTCGCATCCACCCCATGATTAGGTCTAAGATATACCAAGTCATCTGCTGTTATCACTTCTCCCGCTTTCATATCCCTATTCAGATAAGCTCCTCTCCTAAAACTAAGTCGATGATGTTCCTCTACTGCTCTGCAAGTCTTTATCCCATCACCTTTCAAATCTTGGATCTGTTTGATTTTCTTGATAAGTTGTAGCACCTCATCTCTGGTCAGTGATACTTTATGATCCCTGAATTCCTTCCCTTCCCGCTCATCAGTAAAATGGAATTCTAAGATCTCAGCGCCCAGTGCCACAGCAATCTCAAGCGCATAGCTACCCTCAGTATGATCTGAATATCCTACAGGAATATCAAATGCTTCCTTAAAGCTAGCCATAACTCCAAGGTTGGCATCCTCAAAAGGAATAGGGTACATAGAAGTGCACTGTAGCAGCGCTAGATTTTCATTGTCTTTATAGATGGGATCCAAGGAGCGGATGAAAGCAACTGTGTCATCCACTTCTTTCATTGTACTCAGACCTGAGGAAATAAGCAAGGGTTTTTTGAAACTGGCAAATTGCTCTATGACGGGATAGGCTGTAAAGTCCCCTGACCCTATCTTATATATGTCTGAATACTCATCTACCCATCCAGCAAAATCATAATTCCAGATGGAAGCCATGTATCCAATCCCTGCTGCTCTGCACATCTCTGCTAGCTCTATATGCTGCGCTTCAGAAAGTTCGAATTTCTTAAAGTGTTTGTTTCTTACAGGATTCTCTAGTGGATTGACCAAAGTGTCGCCAGTGTAGATTTGGAACTTTATATAATCGACATCTGATTCTATAGCCAACTGTGTCAACTTCTTAGCATAGCTAAAATTGCCTTCATGATTGCCTCCTATTTCAGCAATTAATAGGGGCCCATGTTTGCCATTCCATCTACTCATTTGCATATTTTTTTATTGCTGAACTTATATCTTCAAGAGAATAGCTTTTTGGAAAATCACTTAACTCGTCCGCGACAAATTTGGCTCTGTCTAAATCTTCTTGGGTATCTACAGCCATTTGCATGCTCTTCAGCTCAGGGTATTTTTTATTCTTGTGTAGATAGCTGGACTGAGGGATGGCATTGTCATAGATGTACTTAGTGACATGTTCGTAATGAGCTTCTGACTCGAACGAGTTATAAACTCTTTCATAAAAACTTGTTTTTACAATTTCGATACTCATCCCATAAGGAAAGGTTCTTCCCGGAACGTTGCTTACAAAATCTAGACTCTCTTCCTTCGCATTTCGCGCAAGAAAATCAACCGTCTCTATATCTATAAAAATGTTATCACCATTTATACGCATTGCATAATCAAGCTTGTATAATTCAGCACAGCTCTTAAACCTTTCAGCCACATTATTCAGGCTTCCTCTGAAAACATTAATGTGATTATCCTCGCAATAAGCTGCGATGGCATCATCTGTCCGCTCTTCTGAAGTAGCGACGATAATACTATCTATATACTTGGCGGTTTCAAGCCGCTCTATTATATTTCCTAGTACAGTTTTACCCTTAACCATTTTCAGGATTTTGCCATGAAGTCTGGAAGAGTTATATCTGCATAATATGATGGCCCCTAACTTCACTTTCGTTCACTGATTTTTTTTGCAGGGATGCCGCCTACTATCGCATAGGATTCTACGTCGTCCTTGACTAGAGCTCCAGCTGCGATGACTGCACCATTGCCTATGGTCACTCCTTTCAGGATTTTAGCTCCAGTGCCTATCCACACGTCATCGCCTATAGTGATAGCAGCAGTGCTATTAGCTTGCTGATTAATGAGTGAAGCTTTTTCTATGTTATGATCACTATCTACTATGTAGACAAAAGGTGCGATGAGACAGTCATTACCTATGCTTATTTTCTCAGATGCAAAGAGATAAGTATGATAACCTACAGTAGTGTTATTACCGATGCTTATTGTTGCTTTTTCATTACATGGACATAGTCTAGCACCTTTCTTAAGTACCATGCCACTACCTAGAGAAATGTTTTTAGGGTAGCGCATTAGTTCTACTCCTTTTTCAAAATAGACGTTCTCACCTAACTGTCCCACTTTGGAGCCATTCACAAAACTTCGCCATCTCACGGCAAGAGTCCTCTTAAGATGTTTTCTGAGTTGACTATTTTTCATAAGCACTTAAGAACCAATTGACTGTATTTTCTAACCCTTCGTCTATTGTAACCAAGGGCTTGTAGTCGAGATCGTTTGTTATTTTTTCAATGTTTGCTAGGCTGTGTTTTATATCCCCTTTTCGTGCTTCGGTATGATGAGGTTTTATCTTCTTATCCATAATAGCTGCCAGTTTATTGTACAACTGATTAATAGAAGTTTTTTCACCTAGGGCTATATTGTAAATTTGAAAGTTATCTGGAATGGTTTCCTTTTTTAGTGCTAATAAGTTAGCACTGACGACATTTTCTACATAAGTAAAGTCTCTGCTTTGCTCTCCATCTCCGTGGATATGTGCCTGCTCACCTTGATTGAGTTTATCTATGAATAGAGGGATGACTGCAGCGTAAGGCCCTTTGGGAGATTGATTAGGGCCGAAGACATTGAAGTATCTAAACCCAACTATAGATAGCCCATATAGCTCGCTGAACAGTCTAGCGTATTCTTCTTTGGTTTTTTTAGTGAGCGCATAAGGGGATAAGACTCTACCTGTTTTTGTTTCTAATTTTGGTAGGGTTTCATCATCTCCATACACAGATGATGAAGAAGCAAAGACAATACGCTGTATTTTGTTTTCTCGACATGCTTCTAAGAGATTCAGTGTGCCTTTAATATTATGAGCATTGGTAGTGCTAGGATCTTTAATAGACCTAGGAACAGAGCCTAGTGCGGCTTGATGGCACACATGTGTACAGCCGATGACAGCTTCATTGCAATGCTCAGTATTGCGGATATCTCCTTTTATAAATTCGAATCTAGGGTTATCGTAATGTTCTTTGATATTGGTTTCAAAACCTGAAATCAAATTATCTATTACTCGAACTAACTTGACTTGATTATCCTGTAATAACGCCTTGACGATATTACTACCTATAAATCCTGCTCCACCTGTAACTAGTACTTTCATTTTAAAGGCTCAAATAGATTGATGATTCTGATAAGTTCTGATCTTTATATATGGATCTGACATCGAAAATGATGGGGTTATCTGTTAAGAAGCCTTTCCAATTATCAAAAGACTCGTGTACATATTCATCATGTGCTACAGCAATAATAAGCACCTCGTACTTTTTCTTTGGCACAGAAATTAATTCTAAGCCATATTCTCTTTGGACATCTTGTTCTTTTGCTCTGCTATCCATGACATCTACCTCTATCGAGAATTCTTTTAATTCATTTATAAGATCTATGACCTTTGAGTTACGTATGTCTGATACATTTTCTTTAAAGGTGATGCCTTTCACTAAAGCTGAACATTCAGATAATTTTTTATTCTGCTTAAGTAGATTCCGAATTATTTTCTTGGAAATAAATTGTGGTGTATTGTCATTGATTCTTCTACCACTGAGAATGACTTCAGGATCATAACCTACTTGCTGAGCTTTGTAAGTTAAGTAATAAGGATCGACTCCTATACAATGTCCACCGACTAGTCCAGGATAGAATTTTAAAAAATTCCATTTTGTGCCTGCCGCTTCTAGAACTTCATGGGTACTGATGTCCAATTTGTCGAAAATAATAGCAAGCTCATTCATCAGTGCGATGTTGACATCCCGCTGAGTATTTTCAATAATCTTTGCTGCCTCTGCAACTTTGATCGAACTAGCAGAATGTATGCCTGCTTCTATTATGGAACCGTACAAGGTCCCGATTTTAGCTAGAGATTCTTGATCGCAACCTGAGACCACTTTTACAATCTGACTAAGAGTATGTTTTTTATCTCCAGGGTTAATACGTTCTGGAGAATAGCCAACTTTGAAATCTGTGATATACTTCAGATCACTTATATGTTCTAAGATAGGAACGCAGACTTCTTCAGTACAGCCGGGGTAGACAGTAGATTCATAAATCACAGTATCTCCTTTCTTTAAAATAGTGCCTACTGATTCTGTCGCTTTTTTTAAGGGTACAAGATTAGGTACCTTATGTTTGTCGACAGGAGTGGGTACAGCGACTATGTAGACATTACAGCTAGCAAGAGCTTCTACGGTCGCTGAAAAAGAAATATTTTTTCCTTCGAATTCTTTTGTGTCAATCTCATCAGAAGGGTCTATGCTCTTTTTGAGCTGGGCTACTTTCTCATCACTAATATCAAAACCAACCACCTCATATTTCTCAGCAAAAGCCAAAGCAATGGGCAGTCCCACATAGCCTAATCCTATAACGCCTATTCTTGTTTTTTCGATCATGTACGAACTTTAGCAATCCAATGTACACAACACTAAACTGCTATAGATGTTAAACGTATAAAGATAATCCTAATATGAGAGATGATGAAGGTTCTGAAGCTTTAATACGTTAACATTACACATATAATTAAATTACTATATGTAAGTTGCTGAAAGTAAATACTTTAATTGTATACAAAATGGCATTAAGTAAGCTCTTTCAGCACCTTTTCTATCAATAAAGCACTATTCCCCTCGCCATAAATAGCAGAAGGTCGGGACATAGTGGAGTGCAAGTCCTTATCTGACAAAATATTCTCTACCTCACTTATTAAGTTTTCTTCTTTAGGAGGGACTATTTTGGTAAGTCCTAGCTCAATAGCCTCAGTTCTCTCTGTGGTATTTCTAACTACGATGGTCGGCGTCCCCAGAAACGCAGATTCTTCTTGTAGTCCTCCAGAATCTGTTATAAGGAGATGTGCATTTTTGACTAGATATATCATATCTAAATAGCCGAGAGGTGCTAAGAGTTGAATTTTTGAATTGGCATCTAGAGTATTTTGAAATTCGCTGAGCTTAGGATTAGGATGCCTAATAAGGAGTATAGTCAGATCTTCATACTTTAAAGATATTTTCTTTAGTGCTGCTGCTAGCTGCTCTGCTGGTGTGCCATGGTTCTCTCTTCTATGGATGGTGACCAGAATAAATTTACTTTCAGAAAGACTCATTATACTCTTAGAGATAGAGAGCTTTTCCTTTCTGATTTTTTCTTCGATGACCAAGGTAGCATCTAGGCCAGTGTTACCAGTCACAAAGCAGTTGTCTTTGATTCCTTCAGCCATAAGGTTTGATCTATTCTTTTCAGTAGGGCAGAAATGGTAGTCAGCTAACTGTGAGATGATGCGTCTATTCATCTCCTCTGGAAAGGGTTCAGTCTTATTAGCTGTTCGTAATCCTGCCTCTATGTGCGCGACTCTTACTTTGTTATAGAAAGCAGCCATTGCTCCAGTCATTGTAGTGGTTGTATCACCCTGTACGATAACTAAGTCTGGTTGCTCGTCTTGAATGACTCGGCCTAGTTCTACCATTAGTTTACTCGTAAGTTCAGCCAAGGACTGTCCTTTAGTCATCACCGCTAGCTTGTGATCTGGTTTTACATCAAAAGTATTCAGCACAGAATCTAAGAGTTCCTTATGCTGACCACTAGAGCAGGTTTTTACATCAAAATACGGATTAGCCTTCAGCCTCAGAATGAGAGGTGCTAGCTTTATGGCTTCTGGCCTAGTGCCAAATATGAACAGCAGTTTGGTTTTTTGCATCAGCTCATGTGGGCTAGTTCCTTCACCAGATACAGCATCTCTACTCCTATCTCCAAGACTTTAGCTCTGTATGTGTCGGCTTCCGAGGCAGTACCATCAGAATGTTTAGGGTCAGTATATCCTAAGTGCAGTCTTTTAGAAGTGCCAGGAATGATGGGACAGTTTTCTTCTGCATCACCGCAGACAGTCACTATGATTCTATGACCGATGGGAATCAGTTCTTCGTCATAGCGCTTAGAATAATAATATAGATCATTGTGTTCTACTGAGTAGATATATAAAGGGTTTTTATCATGCCCATATTTTAGAAGCTGAAAGCCATAAGAGCTTATGGCGGCGACCATTCGAGGATTAAAGGCAGTAGCTTCTGTCCCTGCGCTAAGTGCCGTAATATTTAGTCCGTATTCTCTAGCTAGGATATCAAGCAAAAACTCAGCAGTCTGTGACCTACGGGAGTTATG
>CALLAE010000073.1 GCA_938002665.1 uncultured Saprospiraceae bacterium
GCGTATTGTGCGAGGCACAGACTGAGGCGATATCTTCATAATGATCTATACAGAACGAAAGTGCCTTATTATAGTCTATATCTGTTGCTTCTTTAGTGGGTTGAATAAGAGATTCTATACCTTGTTCTTCAGCATAAGCTCTTTCCTTTTCCATGTATGCTCCTCTTACCAGTTTAGCCCCTAGCAGATACCCACCAGACTTTGCTCTATCAAAAGATTCCCTTAGGAATTCCAATTTGTCTTTTCTATACAATTGATATGTATTAAAAACAATGACCTCTTTTCGATTATAACTTTCCATCATCTTATCTACAAGATCATCTATTGTATCTTGCAGCCACGTTTCTTCTGCATCTACCATTACCCCTACTTTAAGATCATCTGCCTTTTTACAGATACTGTCTAGACGCTGTTCCAGTCTCATTTTCTGATTTTGTTCGTCCTGATTCAGTGCTGATCCATTTTGAATTTTTGTCAGTAAATTATTATCAGCGAGACCAGTTACTTTAGTGCTAATTACTGGGACAGAATTATTACTTGCAGCTACCTCTAAGGCTTTGATTGTTTCTACTACTACTTTATCAAGATCTTCTTCTGAGCTTTTTGCCTCTGCTCCATAATCTAGAATCGTAAGTGTATCATTCTTATAAAGTAAGTCGATTACTTTCTGAGTTTCTAGCAAAGTTTCCCCTCCTACAAATTGTTTGAAAATAGTGGCCTTTACAAGTTGCTTTACGAATGGCAATTTTAATTTTAGAGCGAGAGGCGTAAGACTAGAACCAAGCTTTACTAAGGCATTATTATTCATTATGCCAAAGAGCCATTTCATCCTTTTTAATTCCTTGTCAGATTTAGAGCTGAAGGCGATCTGAGTATTATCAAAATCTAGAAATTCAAAAGATGAGCTTGCCATTAATACTTTGATTAGTACCACAAATTAATGAAACTAAAATCTATGAGTTCCATATATCCCAAGATTTTTCTGCCTGCAGAATGAGCATTCTTTTCCCATTCTGAATAGAGCAGCCTAAGCTTTTAGCTTCTCTAAGTAAAAGTGTCTCGGCAGGGTTATATATGAGGTCATATACTAGTTGCTGAGGACCTAAATCCCAGATGGGAATATCAGGCATCTGTTCAGTGTTTGGGTACATGCCGAGAGGAGTAGTATTGACGATTATTTGGTAATTAGTAAGTCGAGAATCTGCAAGTTGATCATAGGAAAAATGGTTAGTTGAATTTATACTTTTGGTAGTTGCAAAATCACATTTTGCTCCAAGGCCTGACAGCACATAATGTATAGCTTTAGAGGCACCACCTGTTCCTAATATAAGTGCAGAACTTCCATCTATATCAAAAGGTAATTCTTTAGACAACAAGCTCTCTCGAAAGCCATAGGTATCTGTATTGTAACCATACAATTTTCCATCCATGATCTTGACAGTATTTACTGCTCCTACCTCTGCTGCTTCTTTATCTAACATATCCAGAAAGGGGATTACCTTTTCTTTGTAGGGAATGGTCACATTTAGTCCTGACAGATCATTTTTTAGCAGGTTGTGGAGCTCTTTGATGTCGGCAAGTGGGAAGGCATGATATTCTGCAGGAATAGCTTCATTTAGAAATTTATCTGAGAAATATTTTGGGGAAAAAGAGTGACTTAGTGGGTAGCCTATTAGTCCATATTTCTTCATAGTATTACTTGCCTTTTCCTTGTAACAAAATGAGCGCAGTATGGAATAAAATCTTGATATCCAGTGAGATAGACATATTTTCGAGGTAGATTAAGTCATATTTCATACGTTGCAACATCTGGCTTATATCAGACGCATAACCAAACTTAACTTGTCCCCAGGAAGTGATACCTGGACGTACTTCTAGTAGATGCTTATATAATGGCTCTTGCTCTGTAATCATGTCTATAAAAAACTGTCTTTCTGGTCTAGGACCTACTAGCGACATGTCCCCTTTGAGCAGATTAAAAAACTGCGGAATTTCATCTAGTCGCCACTTCCTCATCACCTTGCCGAAGGGGGTTATTCTATTGTCATTATCACTAGATAATTGAGGTCCATCTTTCTCTGCATTCACGTACATAGATCGGAATTTCAGTATATCAAAAGGCACACCATTCTTCCCTATTCTTTCTTGACGAAACAGCAGCGGACCCTTGGATGAAAGTCGTACCCTGATAGCAACAAAAATGTAGAGTGGAATAGAAATTATTATTAAAAATACAGCAGCGACAACATCTATAAGTCTCTTAATTATCTGCTCGGACTTAGGCATCAATTTTAGATCGATTTCTATCAGCCCCGAGCTATAAACATGATTCATCTTTACTTTGCCTATAATGAGGTCATAGAGATCAGGAATCACCTTTACTAGCACCTTATCTTTATAATCATAAAGCTTATCCAAGATACTTTTTAGTCGGCTATGATCTGAAGATTCTATGGCTATAATGACTTCTTCTATGTTGTTACTATTGATGATTTCAGATAACTTATTTAAGTTCCCGAGATTAGAGATTTGGGCTTCAAGTTTTCTCTCTTTTGTGCCGTTCGAGTTTACAAAACCAACAATTTCATGACCATGATGCTTGCCAGATCTATGCATCTCATTATAGAGATTTAAAGCAATATCATCACCCCCGATCAGGATGGTATTATACTTAACTTTTCCGCTTTTTACTCTCCATTTTGCCCAGGTCAAAAGCATCATACGCAAGATACTTGTCAGTCCAAAATGAATAAAAAAGAGACCTGCAAATGGCACTAAATAATTAGTATGGAGGGTGGTCAAATCATCCAACATTACTGTAAAAAAAAGAAAGAGACAACCGATTATAGAAAGTATAAAAGTACGTCTCAAAGTAGCTAAGCGAGAATACCTATAGATATCAGTATACTTGTCGAAAACAGAGTACAAAATTATCCACCCTAAAGGAATAACAAGCAGCCCTAAATGCAATTTCTCATCTGCTATTATCTCAGAAAATGAAACATTGGGCTGCTCCAGACGACGTCTGTAAGCAAAGAAGAAAAACCATGAAAACGCAGCCATAATCCAGTCCCCTAGACGGTATAGAATTAGTTCAGCTTGTCTTCTGTTCTTCATTCAGGATAGAAATGTTCCTGTAACTTACAAGATATATTTTTAGTAACTCATACGTCTACAAATGGACCAAACGAACATTATCCACCCATATTCTCCCCGCCTCCATATCTCCTACTCCAGCCAAGAAAATCCGATAAGTGTCAAATTCACCTCCATTAAGAACAACTGACATATCTAGGTAAACCTTATCCCACTCCTCGCTCTCAAATAGAACTATAAATGTTTCTGATCTCTGTATCGCCCCATCAAAACCGATATATCCTACTATAAAAGGCACCTCACATTTGTAATCTAGCTCAAGATATACTTGCGACCCTTGGAAATCCTCGACATTATAGCGGCCAACAGTAGCTTGCAGGAAAAATGACGTCTCTTGTGTCACATCTATCAATCCACAAAAGGAGCCATATGGTGTATCGGATGACTTAACCAATGTAGATGCTTCATCTTCATCTAAATCTAAATTGAACTGGATTTCACTTTCAAAATTATCATCAAATACAAACTTAGTATCTTCCAAATACTCATACTCAAGACTTAAGGAAATTATCTTATTAGCTTCAAACGGGATAATAAACTCTTGTCGCTTATAGAACGGATATTCTTTAGGCGATAGAACTTGTCCATTATTTCTAATACCTGCAAAAACGACCACGCTGACCTCCCCTTCTCCCAGGACAGGCACTCTAGCTGGCAACTCAAAAACACCAACACTGACGCCATCTACATACACAGATACATCTTGAATTTTGTGGCTAGGATAGGTATCACCATCAGAAACAAGTGTTGCAGATTCTATCTCCAGAAACATAGGTTCCTCACTAAAACTATCAGTTAAGTTACAAGCTGCTAGGCCTATTAGGAAAAACAATAAAACTACTCGTATAAGACTCATATAATAGAACTTAGTGCAATATCCTCTATCCGCTGGGCTAACCTAGATGTCCTAGCGGCACTATGAATATTTGCTCTGTTTTGCTGTTGATTAATAATACAGTTATAAAAATCTAATTGTTCGTCCACAATGGCATTTCCTTCAAGTGTTCCAGAAGACTTAATGACCATATGCTTTTGCTTATCTCCAACTTTGAACATCATAGAACCTTCTAACTGCTCATCTGTAAGATTGATTACTTGACTCTCCTTCTTATGCAGGTCTATGCTCACATATGAATGTCCTTGGAAAATCCTGAACTTCCGCATCACTTTCATGCTCATTCTGCTAGAGGTTAGATTTGCCACAGACCTATCTTCAAACTCAATTCTACAATTACATATATCTAGTGATTCTGTAAGAATTTTTACTCCTGTAGCTTTTATCTCTTTTACTTCTGTCTGCTGCTTCATATTCAGCAATAAATCCAGATCATGAATCATAAGATCAAAAACAACAGAAACGTCATTCCCTCTATTATTGAACTGGGCTAGTCTATGGACCTCTATAAACTTTGGGTCTTCTAGGTCTTCCTCTATAAACCTGTAAGCTGGATTATACCTTTCCACAAAGCCCACCTGTGTTATTAAGTGAGGATTATCACCAGCCAGCACACATAAGGCATCTGCCTCTTCTATGGTAGCAGAAAGCGGCTTTTCTACAAAACAATGTTTGCCTTTCGCAAGCGCTTTACTAGCTATAGTATAGTGGTTAATGGTAGGCGCTGCAATGATACAAGCATCACTTTTGTCCATCAACTCTTCAGCATCAGAAAATAGCTCCACTGACTCTATACTGCCAGATTTGTAAGCAGGGTCAAAAGCCCCTACTAACTCAAATGGCGTCTCAGCCAAGCACTTGAGATGTATCTTCCCTAGATGACCCAAACCAAATAAGCAAACCTTCATACCTTCTCTCTGTCGCTGGTTAACGTGAAAAGTAAATGTAAAGAAAGCTGACTAATATCAAGAGAAAGCCAATCACTACATACCTAATCAATTTTGTCAAGGCTAAAGAAAAAGCGTCTAGACGGTCTTTATGTTGTGGATAATGTTTAGAGAAATAGGCTTCTCTTCGCTGTTTATCCATTAAAATTTTAGGATCAATATCAATATTTTGCTCTTTCAGAAATTTGAATTGTTTGACTAAAATCACCCTGAAATATACATTTACGAGCAAGAGTAGCAAAACCAAGGGTATCACAAAATATGAAACGATCTGAGGCATAAGGCAATTTCAGGATTTTTGAGTTTCTTTAATGTATTTCCAGAGTCAAATATTCAGCATGAAACTAGTAAAACTATGCTTAGTCACTATCTATAGCTTGTGTATAATACATATGGCTGCCCAAGTTCCGAATGACTATTATTTGCCAGATATAGAATATAATGCTGAGGTCGTGGACCCTCAGAACTTTCTGAAACATCAGATAGGAGAATGGCATATAACACATGACCAGCTCTATCACTATATGAAGTCGCTCTGTGAATCCTCTCCCAATTGCATATTTGAAGAAATAGGGAGGACACATGAGAATAGACCCTTGGTAAACCTTATCATCTCTTCAAAGGAAAATCTGAATAACCTTGACGAAATCAAAAAACAAAGAAGGGCAATAACGGAGTCTTCAGCAAAGGTGGATCTCTCAGAGCTTCCTATGGTCATCTATCAGGGTTATAGCATCCACGGCAATGAGAGTAGCGGATCTAATGCCTCTACCCTTGTCGCTTACTATTTGCTAGCAGGCAAAAGTGCCGAGCTCAGTCGTTTGTTAGAATCGACAATCGTAATCATAGATCCTAGTTATAATCCAGATGGTCTACAGCGTTTTAGCACTTGGGCCAATTCGCATAAGCACTGCACCCTCTCTTCTGACCCCAATGGAAGAGAATTTAATGAAGTATGGCCAGGCGGTCGTACTAACCATTACTGGTTTGATCTAAACAGAGATTGGTTATTCAACATTCACCCTTCTAGCCAGGCTCGTATCAATAGTTTCCATACCTGGCACCCAGATATTCTTACTGATCACCATGAAATGGGCTCTAACTCTACTTTCTTCTTCCAGCCAGGTATACCCAGTAGAACTAATCCCAATACACCACAAATCAATCAAGACCTCACTGAAAAAATAGGCACCTATCATGCAAGTTTTCTTGACAGCCTCGGCTCACTGTATTATTCTAAGGAGAACTTTGATGACTACTACTATGGAAAAGGCAGCACCTACCCTGATATCAATGGCTGCATAGGTATCCTATTCGAACAAGCCAGCTCGCGTGGACATCTCAGAGACACTGACAATGGTCTGCTGAGCTTTCCATTTACCATAAGAAACCAAGTAGTGACCTCACTCTCCACCCAGACAGCTGCGCTCCAGCTGCGAGAAGATATCCTCAGATATAAACAAGAATTCTATAAGAAAGCGGCCAATAGATCAGGAGGATATGTCTTTGAGGCAAGAGATCATTATAAGGGTTCTTACTTTATAGAAATGCTCAATAGACACCAGATAGAAGTCTATCAGCTCAATGCCGACACCAAGCTAAATGACTATAATTATGAAGCCTCAGTAAGTTATGTTGTCCCTAACAAACAGCGACAAGGGGCTCTAGTAAAGACCATCTTTGAGACAGTAGACAAATTTAGAGACAGCCTCTTCTACGATGTATCTAGCTGGACCTTACCTCTAGCGCTTAATATCAATTATACAGAAGTCAAAGGAAATCTCAATCTAGGAAAGCAAGTGAAAGAACTAAGCTTTCAGCCTTCACCCATTGTGGATGCAAAAAACTTTGCAGTAATAATAGACTGGTCTGAATATAATGCTCCTACAATCCTATACCAGCTGCTCAAGAATGAAATCAAAGTGAGGGTTACTAAAGAGCCTACAACCATCACCTCTGAAGGGAAACAAAAAAAGATAGAAAGAGGCACCCTAGTCATCCCATTAGCTAACCAAAGTATAAGTCGAGAGGAGGTCGTTAATCTAGTGGGCAAGCTCTGCGCTGAATACCAAGTGCATTACAAACCTGTAGATACTGGCCGATCTACTGGTAAGTCTTTGGGGAGTCCCCAGCAAAAAGTCATAGAACTTCCAAGCATAGCCATGATCGCGGGTGAAGGCGTCAGCGCTTACGAGACTGGTTCTACTTGGTACCAACTGGATAAACGTCTGAGAATTCCAGTGACCATTATTGACAAAAGAGAACTTCCCGAGAGAAGCCTATCTAAGTATAATATTATAATAATGCCCAATGGGAGCTATAACCAAGAAGATCTACCTGTGGAAAAAATCCGTAAGTGGATAGATGAGGGCGGAACGATTATAGCCTTTCGCCGAGCCATCTCTTTTACGAATAAGATGGGATGGACTAAACTGGAGAAAAAGAAAGAAGACACGAGATCCAAAGCTAGAGTAGTGTATGAAAACTTACAGCAATCCTCAGGAGCGCAGGTAATAGGAGGTGCTATTTTCAATACCAAGATAGACCTCGCCCATCCTCTGTTCTTTGGATACAAGAATAACACCTTGCCCGTATTTAAAAGAGGCACACAATTCTACGAGGTAACACCTAACCCTATTGCCACTCCTATGAAGTATACGGACCAGCCAGTTCTCAGTGGATATTGTTCTAAACGTAATAGGAAGTTTGCTGCTGGCGGGGCTGCCCTTAGTTGTGCTAGTCTAGGCAAAGGAAAAATCATAGCTATAGTAGACAACCCTAATTTTAGAGGCTACTGGCTGGGAGGCAGTAAATTATTTGCTAATGCCTTGTTTTTCAATGACTTAATAGCAAATGGCGCTCTGCAGCGCTAGATTAAGCTAGCTATATAAGTACGATTTAAGGTTTAAAATCAAGTTATTCAGTACTTTTGCGCCTGATTATAAATAAGGAATACACATATAAACAACAAATATGAGCGGAACAAAAATCACACTATCCAGAAGAGGAAGAGTCCAAGTACCAAAAGATCCTATCATTCCATTTATAGAAGGAGATGGCATCGGTCCAGATATTTGGGCATCAGCTCAAAAAGTATTTGATGCAGCTGTAGAAAAATCATATGGCGGAGACAGAAAGATACACTGGAAAGAAGTATATGCAGGTGAGAAGGCCAATGGAAGAAAAGCAGGTGATTGGTTGCCTCAGGAAACTACGGACACTATATCGGATCACTTAGTAGCTATAAAGGGACCACTTACTACACCAGTGGGAGGCGGTTTCAGATCACTGAATGTTGCCATAAGACAGAGACTAGATCTTTATGCATGCGTAAGACCAGTGAAGTGGTACCGAGGAGTGCCATCACCAGTAAGAAAGCCAGGCCTAGTTGACATGGTGATCTTTAGAGAAAATACTGAAGACATCTATGCTGGTATAGAATACCTACATGGTACAGCTGAGAATGATAAAATGAAGTCTTTCCTCATAGATGAAATGGGGGTAAAAGGCATCAGATTCCCTAACACCGCTTCTATCGGTGTCAAACCAGTATCAGTAGAAGGGACTGAAAGACTGGTAAGAGCGGCGATTAAAGCAGCTATAGCGAACAAAAAAGCCAAGTCCGTTACACTTGTACACAAGGGTAACATTATGAAATTTACAGAGGGTAAATTTAAAGAATGGGGCTATGAACTAGCAAAAAGAGAATTTGGCGGAACAGAGTTAGATGGTGGCCCATGGCAAGTTATCAAGCATAAAGACAGAGAGATTATCATCAAAGATGTCATCGCAGATGCTTTCTTACAACAGATACTGCTAAGACCAGCAGAATATGATGTCATAGCGACTCTTAATCTTAATGGAGATTATATCTCTGATGCTCTAGCAGCTGCAGTAGGTGGTATAGGAATAGCTCCTGGTGCTAACATCAACTACGAAACAGGTGTAGCTGTCTTTGAGGCAACTCATGGAACAGCTCCTAAATATGCAGGGCAGGACAAAGTAAATCCTAGCTCTGTAATACTATCTGGAGTTATGATGTTTGATTATATGGGCTGGGGCAAAGTGGGTAGAACCATAGAGAAAGGCCTGAAAGGTGCCATAAAGTCTAAGAGAGTAACCTATGATTTCGAAAGACTAATGAAGAATGCAACCTTAGTGAAGTGTTCTGAGTTTGGAGATGAGATTATCAAGAATATGTAAGCACTTCTATAAAAGGATACATGCAAAAGAGAGGCTTGATTTTGAATTAAGCCTCTCTTTTATTTTTGTACTTAAAATGTCAGTATTAACAGCTTTACTGCTAGTCGAGCCTATGAGACTAGGCATTCAGGTATGGCCATACTTATACCCTTCGGTTATAAAACTCGTTTTAGTACACCAGGTATTGAATGGTTAATTAATATGAAGTCGGTACTTAAGTTGATTCTAGACTAAGCAGAGAAACTCGTACCACAGCCGCAGGTCTCAGAGGCATTGGGATTATTAAAGATAAATCCCCTATTACTCAATCCATCTAGCCAGTCTATCTCCATGCCTAGTAAGTATAGACCGTGTGCTTTTTCCATATACACAGTGATACCCTCTATGAGAAAAGTATCATCACCCTCTTTTTTATTATCGAAACCCAATACATAGGAAAATCCTGAGCACCCACCCCCTTTTATACCTACTCTCAAGCCATATCCCTCTGGGACATGCTTTTGCTCCTGTAAGATTCTGAGCTGCTTGATAGCGCCTGCAGTCAAGGTTATGGGCGCTTCAGTATGTGTCTTTGTATTTTCCATTCTAATTATATTATTAGAAACATAAGATTTCTATAACTTCAAAAATATACATTTGCAAACATTAGAACTACGATTAGGTTCTTATAAATACCATTAATCCTATGATGGAAACAATTCTCGAAATCTTAAAGTTTACGATACCTGGCCTGATAGTATTTGCAGCAGTCTACTATATCCAACGCCAATACAATGAAACCCAGTATCAAATGAAGGCCTTGGAAACAAGAAGTAAATATTCCAAAAGTGCTATCCCACTGAAACTACAGGCCTATGAGAGGCTGCTTCTTTTTTGTGATAGAATCATGATTCCTAATCTGATCTTAAGACTCAAGCAGCCAGATATGTCTGCAGAACAGTTGAAAACAGCTATGATTATTTCTGTGCAAAAAGAGTATGAACATAACCTAGCCCAGCAGCTATACACTAGCCAGAAGCTATGGGATATCCTTACTTTGACTAAAAATGATATAATATCCGTCATTTCAGATACAGCAAAAGGCCTAAATCAGAATGCCCCAGCTGATGATCTAGCTAGCGCTATGATGGCCAAAATTTCTCAGCTGAAAGCCAATCCCATTACTGTCGCAAACAAAGCCATTAAAGAAGAAGCTAAAATCATTCTGAATGTCTAAGTTTTATAAGAACCTCTGGTTACTTCTCAGTCTAGCACTACTTATCTCTACTAGCGCCTGTAAGACTTATCATCTTACTGATACTGAAGTTACTAATCTAGATACGCCAGATAGTTACCCGGAAGATGAGCAAATAGCTCAGCTCATAGAGCCTTACAGAAAAGAAATGGAAGTAGAGATGAATGTGGTCATAGGCACACTTGAGGAAGACCTCGTCAAAGCCAAGCCCAATTCTAATCTTGGCAACTGGTTTTGTGATATACTATATGACGAGGCCAACAAGATGTTTTTCAATGAGGTGGATTTCACCTTACAAAATTATGGAGGACTCAGAGTCCCTTCTATTTCTAAAGGCCAGCTCACCGTAGGGAAAATCTATGAGTTAATGCCGTTCGACAACATGCTCGTGGCAATGGATGTGGAAGGGAAAGTACTGAAACAGTTACTGGATGGAATCGCTAGGTATGGTGGATGGCCTATCAGTAATAATCTCACCTTTACCATTGTAGCTAATAGAGCTGAGGAGATCCTAATAAAAGGAGAGCCTTTTGATATCTCCAAGACCTACCGAATGGCAATACCTGACTACGTAGCAAATGGAGGGGATTCAGCAGAATACCTAAGCGAGATACCACAAGAAAACTCAGGAGTCTTCATTAGAGATATCATAGTAGCGCATCTAGAAAGCTTACAAGAAGAAAAACAACCCATCACTGTAGATAACTCCATACGCATCAAAGAATGAGCACAAGAAGAAAATTTATAGGACAGACCATCGCTGGTACCTTTCTGACTGCATCAGGAAAGTTTCCGTTTTCTATTTATGATGATGACCCTGACCTTACTACACTGACTATCGTACATACTAATGATGTGCACAGTCGTATAGACCCCTTTCCTATGGATGGTAGTCGGAATGCAGGACTAGGAGGCGCAGCCAAGCGTGCCCAGATGATAGCTGATATCAGAAAGCAAGAAGCTAATGTGCTCTTACTAGATAGTGGAGATATATTCCAAGGCACACCATATTTTAATTTTTTTGGCGGGGAACTAGAAATGAAACTGATGACCGAGATGGCTTATGATGCGGCCACTATGGGTAATCATGATTTTGATGCAGGGTTGGATGGCTTCGAAAAACAAATGAAACATGCAAAATTTCCTTTTATCGTCAGTAACTATGATTTCAGTGACACCTTGCTCCATGGCAAAATACAACAACACAAAGTAATAGAGAAAGATGGCATCAAGGTAGGTATATTAGGTATAGGCATAGATTTAGATGGACTCGTGCCAGCGAAACTATATGCTAACACCATCTACAATGACCCAATTGCAGCTGCTCAAAAGCAAGCTGATATTCTAAAAGAAGAATTAAAGTGTGATTATGTCATCTGTCTTTCCCACCTAGGCTTTAAGTACAAAAACAATCCTAATCTGATCTCAGATATTGTGCTCGCAGAGAACACCTCCAAGATAGATCTCATTCTAGGTGGACATACACATACCTTTCTTAGAAAACCAGTTCGTGTAAAAAACAAACTTGGTAAAGAGGTTAACATTAACCAGTGCGGATGGGGTGGAATTTTATTAGGAAAGATCCAGGTGCATTTCGAAAAGAACAGAAAAAACAAATGCATAACGTGCAAGAATAAACTTGTAAAGTAAGGTCTGACTGATAAATAACAGATTATAATTATATTGGATATTTAATATATAAACACTTGATTTAAATACGTTTATAATTTATAAATAATCATAATGTATATCTTATCCTCGATAAAGTTCCATTAACAACCTACATGGATTTTTTTTTGATTTTTACTTTGCTGTTAATGCAAATTCCCAAGAAAAATCTTCCATATTTGTCCTCCACTTAAGCAATTAAGAAGACCCTAAAACTGACCATCGCCCTCTAATACCTATGACCGACCAGTTTGTTTTTTATTTTTTTTGAAGGAGGAATAATCTTTTAAACAGTAGCTAGATGATGGAATCATACGATACCCTATGGGACAACTGTCTCACGATTATAAAGAAAAATGTAAATGAAAAAAGTTTTAATACCTGGTTTAAACCCATCAAACCCATAAGACACGAGAATAGCGTTCTCACTATCCAAGTGCCTAATAAGTTTTTCTACGACTGGATAGAAGAACATTACCTTAATATTCTCAAGAAATCTATTTATCAAGTTCTAGGACCTAGTGGTCAGTTAGAATATAAAATCGTAGTAGATACTCCTACCAAGGTACACGAGCCAAAACCTTTCGATAGGAAATCAATCAAGAACCCATTTGTCATCCCAGGACTAAAGAAATCTAAAATCCCATCTAACCTCAATCCCAAATATACCTTTAAGAACTACGTTGAAGGAGACTGCAACAGACTAGGCAAATCAGCCGGTGACGCCATCAGCAAAAAGCCAGGCGGCACAGCCTTCAATCCTCTAGTAATCTATGGTGGTGTAGGGCTAGGCAAAACCCACTTAGCTCATGCAATAGGTAATTCTATTAAAGAATATGATCCAGAGCATAACGTACTGTATTTAACCACAGAATCATTTACCACCCAGATTGTCAATGCCATCAAGAATAACACGATGGATGATTTGCTCAATTATTTTGGGCTGATAGATACGCTAATAGTGGATGATATACAGTTTTTAGCAGGTAGAGAGAAGACTCAAGATATCTTCTTTAATATCTTCAATCAGCTGCAGCAAACTAATAAGCAAATAATTCTCACCTCTGACAAGCCTCCTAAGGACTTAGAAGGAGTCAAGGAAAGATTGATCAATAGATTCAAGTGGGGACTTACTGCGGATGTAAAGCCACCTGATTTTGAGACAAGACTGGCTATCCTAGAAGAAAAAATAGGTGAAGACTTTGCTAAGATTCCAAAGAAGGTCACAGAATATATCTGCTTCAATATCAAAAGCAACATAAGAGAACTAGAAGGTGTCCTGATTTCTCTCATGGCACATGCAAGTCTGAATGATAAAGAAATAGATCTGGAATTGGCAAAGGAGGTGATTCAGAAATTTATCACTCAAGAGAACAAGACAATTTCTGTCCAAAATATCGCTAAGCTGGTCGCTGATCATTTCGAAGTACCAATGGAAAAGCTTAACAGCAAGACCCGTAAAAGAAATGTAGTCATCGCAAGACAACTTTCTATGTTCTTAGCTAAAAATTACACTAAGAGCTCCTTGAAGACTATAGGTCACAATTTTGGTGGCAAAGATCACAGCACAGTCATCTACTCAATCAAGACGGTGCAAAATCTAATAGATACAGATTCTTTATTCAAAGACACTGTAGCAGAACTGGAAAAGAAAGTAGAAATGAGCTTGTTACACTAGAACAATAAGAAGCGATAATAAATCATGAAAGGCGAGGTCAGTTTGATCTCGCCTTTTGTTATATCTGCCCAGCTATAATATAAACCGAGCCTTCTTCGTTAGTCTCTCAGCTTTCGCCCACTGATATTGAGTTCCCTTTTGGTATCAATCTTGTTATAATCATATATCATAAAGTTCTAATACGATGAAAAACAGCCTATTACTTCTTGCCTTTGTTATTCTAGCATCTTCTTGTGCTAGTAAAAAGAGAATCGCTGAACTCCAAGCAGCCCATAACAAAGAGCTATCCATAGCTAACAAGCAACTGGGGGAATGTGGAGAACAATTAAATGATTACATGAATAGGCTGTCTCAGTGTCAGCTGGAGAAGGAAAGCTTAGCGAGTTCTGGTAATGTCAGACAAGAGCAACTACAAGACCTCAAGGACCAGCTAAATGATATCAGGTCCCAAAGAGATAAGCAAATGGAACAAGTAGGAGATCTTACAGTACTCTCTCAATCTGCTAGCGAAAACATCAAGGAAACACTAGACCAGCTAGAGCAAAGAGATAAATACATCCACCTTATCCAAGCTGCAAAATCAAAAACAGATTCTATGAACCTGGCCTTAGCAGTTAATCTCAAAAGTGTCTTAGCACAAGGTATCGCTGATCAGGACGTAGATATCAAGGTAGATAAAACTGTTGTCTATGTTAATCTTTCTGACAAAATGCTCTACTTCAGTGGTAACTCAACTATCACTCCTAGAGCAAAGGAAGTGCTTAGTAAAATAGCTCAGATCATAGAATCACGTCCAGAACTAGAAGTGATGGTGGAAGGATACACGGATAATGTGCCCATGAGGAACTCATGCATAGAAGATAACTGGGATCTTAGTGTGAAGCGTGCTACAGCAGTTGTAAGGACCTTGCAGAAAGAATACAACATAGACCCTAATAGACTAGTAGCAGCTGGTAGAGGAGAATATAATACACTAGCTGATAACACTACAGCAGAAGGAAGAGCTATGAATCGTAGAACTAGAATAATTATACTACCTAAGCTGGATCAGTTCTATGACTTGCTTAATCCAACTATGGTACCTAAATAATAAAAACCCAACTTACCAATAACACCACCCTGAGCATAAACGAGTTACTAAAAAGAGGCTGTCTCATAAGCATGAGTTCAGCCTCTTTTTTTTGTTCATATTTATCCTGTACTTCCTAGATGAATTTTATCAGTTAGAGATTAACAAGGCTATGTTTCTATCATTATTGTTATGTGACTTCCTCATTTTTTTATGGACGATAACAAATAAAAAAGGCCAATACTCTAATGAATATTGACCTTGATATATCTTTTAGTTTGTGCTATTAGTTTTCTGTACTTGACTCTGGCATATCTGAAATATGCGTTTTCGTCACATGCTCAGTTGCTTTGAAGGCTTTAAGTACTCTTTGGTTTGCTTCAAACTCTTCATGAATCTTAGACCTGTAGTCTTCTACTAGGTCATTCAATTCTTTTTCCTTCATCTTAGCGATAGGCTTAGGAAGTGGTCTGATCAAAATTGTCATGCTGTTGTGGAAATTCTGGATAGTTCTCTTCTTATCTTTTATAAGACCGAAAGTCTTAGAATTAGCCAAGCTGTTTACGTTTTGCTTGCTATTCTTTATAGTTCTTTCATCTCCTTTTTCCATGGTAGCGGTAAAATCTTCTACTAACTTGGTTATTTCAGCAGCGTAATCTTCGCTCTGCTCCAGCAGAAGCTCATCCAGCTTAGCCAGTTCTTCCGCATAATCTGCATCATATTCGTCTACTTTCTTCTGGTCTTCTTGTCCTATCGTTAGATTGACAGGTTCTACTTGCATTATACCAGCAATCAATGACTCTTGTGCAGTCATTGTCAAACCCAAAAAGCATGCTCCGAATGCTAATAATAAATTTTTCATTTCATTATAGTTTAACATAAAAATCAGTATACCTATTCTACGGAAATTCCGCTTTCTTAGTTACTGGCCCTTATTTATTTAACTAATTATTAAAAATTATCCTCGTTCCACGAATTTATAGACTTTCTTCCAACCTTGACTTCTTTTTATGAATTTTTAAACCTAATAAAAGGCTCTATATTTCATTTTCGCTAAGTCTTTGAATACATTTTTCCCTCAAAGCCCATATTTCATCAAAATCAAACTTAATTTTTTCTTTTCTAATCCAATTCTTGAGGAAATCTTTGTGATAATCTACTTTCCACTGACCCACCTGAATAGCCTCTATTTTTTGCTGAGATAAAACACTATTTCTAAGTCTATCAAAATCAGAATCCTGAGGTGTGACATCTATTTCTACCCCATCTATTCTAAGTATACAATGCGCTTCTGGCAAATAACTCAAGCCCCCCTCAGCTATAATGCGACCGATAAGTGGCGTATTATCCTGATTCATTTGTACATCACCAGTACTAAGTCTATTCCTGGCCACTTCTGCTCTTGTGCAATAGGTTGAATCAGAGCATGTTTCGTGCTACAAGTACCTATATGACAGGATAAAACCAGTGATAAATCTTCTCTACTGGACGTTCTACCATAAGGTAAAGCTCTAAGAAAGATTAGTAGTCCATCTAGGTTCTTTACCCCTTTCTGAAGGGCCAGATCAGAAAGCGAGCCCTTATGTGGAAGAATGGTGACCCTAGTATTCATCATTGTTTATTAACTCCCAGATTTTATCTTTCAGCTCAGTGAGTCCAATATGTGCCACAGAAGAAATAAATAGATAGGGAATATTTAGGTCCAGCCCGCTACTTATCATCTCTTTCAGTTCTTCATCTAGTAAGTCCGCTTTGGTAATGGCGAGCAGCTTAGGCTTATCCATCAGCTCTGGATTATACTTTTCGAGTTCATTCAGTAAGATCTTATATTCATGCATGACATCCTCACAATCTGCAGCTATTACAAAGAGTAATAAGGCGTTTCTCTCAATATGTCTTAAAAACCTGATACCCAAACCCTTACCCGCATGCGCTCCTTCTATTATACCAGGGATATCCGCCATGACAAAGGATCTCGTATCTCTGTAACTAACTATCCCTAAGTTAGGTACCAAAGTGGTAAAGGCATAACTAGCGATTTTGGGTTTAGCGGCACTCATTACGGATAGCAGGGTGGATTTGCCCGCATTAGGAAAGCCTACCAGACCTACATCTGCTAGAATCTTCAGCTCTAGAATCTTCCATTCTTCTTTTCCTGGTTCTCCAGGCTGCGCATACCGTGGAGATTGATTAGTTGCGGACTTGAAATTGGTATTACCCAAGCCTCCTCTACCCCCAGCCACAAGAATCTTTTCCTCTCCATCCTCCGTTATTTCCCACATGAGCTGTCCAGTTTCCACATCTTTTGCAACTGTCCCTAGAGGCACTTCCAGTATGATGTCTTTACCTTCCGCGCCTGTTCTGTTATTTGCTTCTCCATTATTCCCAGCTCCTGCTATGACATGCTTCCTGTACTTTAGGGGTAATAAAGTCCATAGTTGTTTATTACCACGTAAGATGATATGTCCTCCACGTCCACCATTCCCGCCATCAGGACCACCTTTGATCGTGATTCTGTCTCTGAAAAAATGAGCTGAGCCTGCCCCTCCAGCACCAGATCTCCCACATAGTCTTACGTAATCAACAAAATTCTGTTGTGCCATAGTCTTTAAATAGTTCTCAAATTTAGACCTTTAAGCCAAATAAACTCTAACATGGACAAAACTGCCCAAGGGTATGTAAATACTAGCTACAACGAAGGGATCAGTACTATAGAATTCTATCACCCCTCACACAACTCATTACCTTCTAATCTCCTGAGTCAACTGGCGGATACTATCCACTCAGAAAGTAAGAAGGATGAGGTCATTCTCATTCTGCTACAGAGCGCAGGAGACCGCACCTTTTGTGCAGGGGCTAGTTTTGATGAGTTAGTGGCAATTCATAACAAAGATCAAGGACTTAAATTTTTTATGGGCTTTGCCAATGTCATTAATGCCATCCGTACTTGTGATAAGCTTGTCATCGGCAGAGTACAAGGAAAGGCCGTGGGTGGAGGTGTCGGTCTCGCGGCAGCTTGTGATTACTGCATGGCAACAAAGTTTGCCTCTATAAAACTGAGTGAACTGGCAGTGGGTATAGGTCCTTTTGTGATAGGGCCAGCCGTAGAGCGCAAGATAGGCTTGGCAAATTTTAGTCAGATGGCTATCAATGCGACGGAGTGGTTTACCGCAGACTGGGGCAAAGAGAAGGGATTGTTCCAGGAGGTATTTGATACAGCGGAGCATATGGATGATTATTTGACTCGATTTCTTACCACGCTTAAGGGCATGAATCCGACTGCCATGATTAAGCTCAAGAATGTGTTCTGGGAAGGGACTGATAACTGGGATGAACTTCTCAGTGAGAGAGCTGGTATCAGCGGAGAACTAGTCTTATCAAAGTTTTCTAAAGAAACCATTCAGAGTTTTCTGAAAGCTTAGATATTAAATTTAACACCTCCAAAAAAGTTGAAGCCAGGGGCTGGCTCGTAATATCTATCTCCGAATGCATTGATACGTAGGTTATCGAAATAGCTAGAGCCTAGTATATTCTTGAAACTGATGAAAGGCTGGACACTGTAAGACCTCACTGCCACTTTATATCCAAGATGTAGGTTACTGAGTATATATCTATCACTTTGGGCTGTGTTAGCATCATTGAGATAAATAGAACTTATGAGTTGGTTTTCAAGGATGACCGATAGACCTAACGGATGCTGATACTGAAGGCTTACAAAGGCATTGTGGCTAGGCACGCCAGGCAGAATATTTCCAGAATAATCAATAGTATCTACCTGATAGTTATCATACTTGTAAGAGGCTAGCGAGTATGAAGCAGAGACGGCTAATGAGCTCATCAGCTGGTAGCTGCACTCGATCTCTAGGCCTACTCTTTTACTGGAACCAATATTTCTATAGAAAATGCGATCAGGATAATTAGAATCTGAATACGGTGTTATTTCATCCTTTGTGTTGATATTAAATAAGGTAAACTGCCCCTTGATCTGCTCTGTCACCTGAATCTTAGCACCGAGCTCAAAACTAACAGAACTCTGTGGTGTAAGCAAGCTAGAGAAGCCGCCTAGAGAGTCTGGATTATTTGAAAGTTCGTTTAGTGTAGGGGTATCAAAACCTGTCGAAACATTAGCGAACAAGGAGGTTGCAGCATCCAAATTAATATTGAGACCAAGGTTAGGATTGAATCTAGTATAGCTTCTAGATCCACTATCATCTCCATCAAAAAAAAATACGTCTTCTAAGTGAATGCTGTTATGGTCGAATCTCAAACCAGCATTGACCGTCATTCCTCCAAAGTCCACATCTCCTATGATATATAGTCCCAGATTTTTAAAAGATTCTCTTTGATTCAAGGTAGAAGCCCCTTGCTCTCCTGACAAGTTTTCAAATCTCTTTCTGTTATCAAATTGATTAGCAATATCATAGCCGTATTTTACTGTGGAAGACAGCACATTAGTTACAGATCTTATAGTATAGCTAGTACCCTGACCAAAATAAGTTCTATCTAGGCTGACCAAACCACCATTTACAAAAGGCAATGCACCATTAAAGGAACGAGAAGAATAAAAGCCGTAGGAATCGAAATGACTTCTATTTCCTGTTTTATAAGAGTAAGTAGCGGATGCTTTGAAGTTGCTGAGATCCTCACCCGTCTGCTGCTGCACATTCTGACCTCTTGCCTGTCTAGGATCAAGCTCTGCCTCACTAAGCGTCAATGAGCCAGCATCTTCTGCAGTAGGTCGTGTGAGATAATCCACCATGAGATTAATCTTGGAGTACTTCGAAAAGGAGTGATCCATTCTAGCTTTTACATGCCGAGTTAGATAATAGCTCTGATTTCTATATCCGTCAGACCTGGTCTGGTTACCATGGAAAATAAATGATGTTCGATTTATCTTTCTACCATAAGTCAACTGATACTGCTGAGTATTAAATGAACCATAGGCAACCCTTCCTGTGAGTAAGGGCTTTGCTAGTAGATTGTTATTATTTTCAGACAGTGTGGTAATATTGAGAACACCTCCAGAAGCATTACCATAGAGGACAGCAGAAGGCCCTTTTATCAACTCTACTTTTTGTATAAGCCCTAAGGGAATAACATCTATCTGCCCTTGACCATCTGGAGTGGTTTCTGGTATCCCATCCACCACGAGTTTAATACCTCTGACACCAAATGCTGATCTTAGCCCAAAACCCCTCACTGATATTCTAAGGTCTTGAGCCTTATTCTGATTATTTATTGCGAAGAGTCCAGGCATCTCATTGACGTAGTCCTGAAAGGTCACTTGTGGTAAAATTTCTTTAGTACTTGAGGTGTTAACTTCTGAAATTGCTCGCGTGGAGTTGAGCCATTTTTTAGAAATTTTTGTGGCAGAAACGGTGATAGAGTCTATATTAACCCATAAGCCAGAAGTGTCTAGCTGACTAAAGCCAGGTACTAACAGACAGCCCATAATAAGTACACTTACAACAAGCCTTATTGTATAATGATAACTAACTAACACTACTTCTCAAATATTCTAAATTTCTAACTTCATCTAAGTCTAGAGCCTAAAACATAGACAAGA
>CALLAE010000074.1 GCA_938002665.1 uncultured Saprospiraceae bacterium
TTGTAACTTCATTTTATGTGCCGAATACAAATCCTATCTATATTCCTATTTTTCTTCCTGCCCAAACTACTAAGTAGTCAACTTTCCGTAGACGTCATATCTGGAATCAATATCAGCAGGTTTACACAACCTAAAACCCTCTACAAGGCTGGTTTCTTAGTTGGTGGCAGACTCAAATTCTATAAAACTTCTAAATTGAAACTAGGCGCTAGTCTTCAGTTTATCCAGAATGGATATAAGAGAAAATGCTTAAGTCCAAGCGCTTGTGTAGATAGAAAGTTCACCAGAACACATGCTAATTACATTGAACTACAGCCCTTCGCTGAATATGATATCAAAAAGAACTTTGGTGTAATTCTAGGTTTTAATCTTGGGATACTAACTTATCAGGGAAGATACACTGGACGTACATTTTTTATATCACCTAATAACTATGGTATTATATTGGGAATCAAATATGACCTAAATAATAAATACACTTTAAGTTTTTATCGCAGCCAAGGCCTCCGTGATGTAACAGCAAGTCCAGAACAAGTCAGAAGTATTAGCAATCAGCTTGTACTTGCTTATAAGATTTTCGCTAAGGAAAAAGGTTAGTGTCAAAACATTTTAGTTTATCCGAAAGAAAACTCTACTCAGTACATAGAACATATAAAGTAGCTATAAAAAGACAAAAACAGATTACACATAGAATTCTAACTATAATTTTTAGAAATTCTTAGATTCTCTTCATTTACTCATTCAGCCTAAATCCAACCCCATGAATATTCTCAATAGTAATGCTCTCATCCCCCTTTAAATATTTTCTGAGCCTACTGATAAAGACATCCATACTCCTACCCATAAAGTAATCATTCTCTCCCCACAGCCTTTCTAGAATAGTACTGCGCTCTACGATTTTGTTCTTGTTTGTGATAAGAAGCTTAAGGAGGTCTGCTTCTTTTTTTGTCATTTGTGATGCTTCCTTTCCATTACTCAGTTTGAGGTTGTCGTGGTCCAGTGTGAAACTTCCTACCTTAAGAACTGAGAGCTCTTGAGAACCAGTCACATACTTTCGCTTGAGGAAAATTTTGATTTTTAGAATGAGTTCTTCTATCGAGAACGGTTTAGTTATATAATCATCGGCACCTATTTTCAGACCATGTATCTTGTCTTCCTTCAGAGATTTTGCAGTGAGGAAGATAATGGGAATTTCGGAGTGACGACTCCTGATTTCCTCTGCGACAGTATAGCCATCCATCTCTGGTAGCATCACATCTAGAAGACAAAGATCAAATATATCTTTTTTAAATAACTGCATCGCTTCTTTGCCATCGCTCGCATGTGTGACTTGAAAGCCATTCAGTTCTAAGTTGTCTTTGGTGACGAAGCTTAAGGTCTCGTCATCTTCGACATAAAGTATGTGTGGTTTGTCCATTTTCTCTTCTTAAATTATTGGATTTTTTACAATCGGTAATTCCAATTTGACCTTAGTACCAGCACCCGATTTTGAGTCTATACTTATTAGCCACCCGTGTGCATCACAGATGTTTTTTACATAAAATAATCCTAAGCCAAAGCCTTTCACATTGTGTACATTGCCAGTAGAAATTCTATAGAATTTGTTGAATATTTTTTTCTGATCTTCTTTCGCGATGCCTATGCCATTATCTTCTATATATAATATTACTTTACCATTTTTACTAACAAGTGAAACATTAACCATAGCTTTTTCCTTACAGTACTTTAAGGCATTGTCTAAAATGTTAGAGATGACATTGGTAAAGTGTAACTTATCAGCCATGACATAGATAGGCTTGTCACATAGATCTACAGAAATCCTCCCACTCTGCTCTTCATATTTGATCTGCTCTTGCTCTACAATTTTGTTCAGAAAAGACTGTAGATAGATGGCTTCTAGATTTAACTTAAACTGGTCTTTTTCCAGCCGTGCAATATTGAGCACTTTCTCTACTTGGTTATTAAGTCTGATGTTTTGCTGCTTGATGATGTCAGCATACTTCGCTAAGCGGGTATCATTTTCTACTTTACTGTCTTTGATAAGATAGTCAGAAGCGAGCTTGATCGAGGAGATAGGGGTCTTGAATTCATGAGTCATGTTATTGATAAAATCTTTCTGCAGATCCGTCATTTGTTGCTGTCTCAGTATCACCCATATGGCATACATAAAAGAGAGCATAGATAAGATGGTCAACAAACTAAATAAAAGGGGCACCTTGAAATCATTGACAAGGAAACTAGATTTAGATGGGAACTTGACAACAAAGTAGTAGATCAGGTCATCGAACTTTGGGTGGGAGGTGCTTATTTCCTCTGTGTCTTTTTGTTCTGAGAGATTGCAATAATTGCTATACAGGTATTCATCATTAGCACAGTCATATACCGCATACTCAAATTCTATCGTCATGGATGCTTCCGTAAATTCTCTCACCAAGTAGTCTTCGAGAATATTTGCATCTATCGCACTATTGACATTGACAGAATAATAGTTGGTGGATTGTCTTTGTATGAGTTTAGACTTAGGGAGTTCTGTTTTGTTATGTGAAGCAATTTTTTCAGCTACTGTGTGCAGGATCTTAGAGACATTATGATGGAATTCTTCTTCCTTGAGATCCCATGATCTGATCAGGAAGAAGCCCTGGAATACCAGTAGACCTATGATGGCTAGTGTGCCCAAAATTAGTATGACTCTTATGGAACCGATGTATTCTTTTCTTTTTGATTTGAGTATTTGCTTGAAAGTACAAAATCATAACGTTATAGATGATATTCCAGTTTTCTTGCACTATTAGTTTTTGCTTGGCTGGTCATTAACATATCATTTGGAGTTGGATAAGCTTGTTATCTTTGCTCACTCATGAGACTTAGTTCTATACTATTATTACTGACAATCTTTACTGGCACCTTGCAGTCCCAGACTAAGAATCCTTTCAGTATAGTCAGAACTGACTCAGTTCCCAGTGACGTAATAGAAGAAGAAACCCCTCAGGTAGAAGAAAGCACTAAGCTGGAGGGGGAAAACCCATTTGATGTTTCGCATATTCCTATTCGTAAGAATCAGTACAAGGAGATAGAGCGGTTAGCCATTTCTAATAGAGGCGTAGAGGAGACCATTTCTCTTTCTTATCTGCCCTTGTGGATGATCATACTGTCCATGTGCTTATTGGTGTTAATTCTATTCTCTAAGAGGGATCATCTTGCCACCTTGATTAGGTCTATTTCCAATAATAATTTCATGAAAATGACCAACTATGGCGAAAACGGAGGTCGTACCATTCCATATATAGTCGGTTATCTGATATTCTTGATAAATATCGCGCTCTTCATATACCTATATGTCACGAAGCAGTTTGATTACAATCCAGATTTTTTCTTTGTGCTTGTTTTGCTAGGAACTACAGTAGTATTTCTAGGCAAACATTTAGTCAATCTCTTCTTTAGTTGGATATTTCATATGGATAGAGAGCTCCGTTTATATGACTTTACCATTATATCCTTCTATAATATCCTAGGGCTTTTTTTTCTAGTTCTCAATATTCTTATCGTATTTGGTAGGAATTCTTGGTTGAAACCCTTAGTCGTTGTAGGGGTCTTAATGTTTATAATCTTCTTATTGTCAAGGTATTATAAAGGGTTGAGAATTGGCCAAGGGCAGTTGAATAGACATTTTATTCATTTTTTTCTTTATTTTTGCGCTTTCGAATTTTCGCCTTGGGTAATTGTATACACAGTAGTGAAAGGCTTTTTTGAACTTTAAAATTGCGAAGTCATATATGGCGTCAGGGGCAAAATCCACAGTGAAAGAATCCTACGATAAGATAAAGTCAATTTTGATCTCTCAGCCTAAGCCTGAAAGATCCCCATATTTCGACATAGCAGAAAAATGGAACATCAAAATAGACTGGCGTCCCTTTATCCATGTGGAGCCTGTCACCGAAAAAGAATTTCGAAAAAATAGACTTCGCCCAGACGAGTTTACAGCAATCATATTTACTAGTAAAGGCGCTATAGAGCATTTCTTCAGAATGTGTGAAGAGATGAGAGTCAAGATGTCAGCAATGACCAAGTACTATTGCCTAACAGAAGCGATAGCTAACTACCTTCAGAAGTTTATCATCTACAGAAAGCGTAAGGTCTTTGTAGGTACAAGAAAAATAGAAGATCTCAATACAGCTTTCAATAAGCACAAGGCAAATGAGAAGTTCCTATTGCCTTGTTCTAATCTAGGAGCAAAGGATGTCGTCACTTACCTTCAGGAAAATGAAATCAATTTCCAAGAAGCGATGATGTACAGAACGGTAAGTAGCGATCTTTCTGATCTTGAGAATATTACTTATGACTGCCTCGTCTTTTTTAGCCCACTAGGTATTCAGTCTCTGTATGATAACTTTCCTGAATTCAAGCAAAACAAAACACGTCTGGCCGTATATGGTAAAAAGACCAGTCAAGCAGTGCTAGATAAAGGCCTGAGAATTAATATCCAAGCCCCTTCACCAGACTCTCCCTCTATGTCTGGAGCACTGACTAACTATCTCAATAAGTCCAATAAGAAGTAG
>CALLAE010000075.1 GCA_938002665.1 uncultured Saprospiraceae bacterium
TACAACTACGGTAACTATATAGAGGAAGCCATAGAAAGTGTTCTCCAGCAACAGGAAGTCGATTTTGAGTTACTCATCATTGATGATGGCTCCACTGATAACTCCAGAGATATCATAGAAAGATATAGGTCGAATGATAAAACAACCATTATATATCAGCAAAACAAAGGACTCAATATCACAAATAACATCGCACTGCAACTAGCTAATGGTGAATACATAATGAGACTAGACGCAGACGATTATTTAGCACAAGGTGCTCTGCACAAATTATCCATACAACTTATCCAAGATCAAACCATCGGGCTAGTTTTCCCTGACTACTATATTGTCGATGCAGTCGGAAATATCCTAGAACATCATAAAAGACATGACTTCAGAGAAGAGGTAACCTTATATGATCAAGCTGCACATGGTGCTTGCACAATGATAAGAGTAGACTTTCTAAAAGCACTAGGTGGTTACAATGAGAACTATAAGTGCCAAGATGGTTATGAATTATGGATAAAATTTACCAGCAGACATAAAGTGGTCAATGTAAAAGAACCTCTGTTCTTTTACAGACAACATGGATCTAATCTAACATCTAATGAAAACAAAATTCTCGGTACTAGAGCACAGATAAATGCTGATTACATTTCAGAGCTTAACATTAACAATAAAGCTGTAGGGATAATACCTGTCAGGAGTAAAAAAGATAAATATTACAGACTAGAAATTGCTGAGGAGAACCTTCTTAACATAAAGATCGGCCAAGCAATAAAAGCAAAGTCCATCAAAAAAGTAATAATATCTACTCCAGACGAAGAAGTCAGGGAAAGCATTAAGACATCTTACTTGGAAAACGAAAAAGTTGTTTTTCATAAGAGATCAAGAGATCTTGCAAGAGTGAATACAAGCTTGGCAGGAACTGTATTAGAAAGTTTAACAGAAATCGATGAGGAGGTAATGAAAAACATCTCTTCGGTGGTCTTGTTAGATTTGAGATTTCCTCTTATTTCTAGCAGTAAAATAGATGATGCAACTAATACCATGCTCTTATTCAAGGCAGAGTCTCTAATAAGTGTCAGACAAGACAATGGGATGTTCTACAAGCATGATGGCTCAGGGATGAAGCCGATATTAAACAGAGACAGCAAAAGTAAACTGGAGAGAGATGTTCTCTACAAGCATGTGGGTGGTATCACAGTTTCCAACTATCAATCCTTCATAAAGAAAAAAGAAATTATACACGGAAAAGTAGGTCATATAGTTTTGGACAAAAACAGCAGCTATGCAGTAGATAACAAGCAAGATCTAGAAATCATACAACAGATTAATAAATTATATCAAATAATCTGATGGAAACGATTTTTAAATTATTGAGCCTGCTAGGCACTAGCTTCGTCACACTATTGAAAATCTTTTTTAGATCTTCATTTTTACTTAAGAAATATAAATCTACTTCACCCGAAGAATTATACATAATTGGCAATGGACCTAGCATTAAAAAAGACTACGAAAACTATCACACAAAACTTAGTACCAAAAATTTACTGTCAGTAAATGGTTTTCCGCTGACATCAGCTTTCACGGAACTAAAGCCATCCTATTTTCTAGTTTGTTCTCCTGGCTTTTACAATGACAAAGCAACGGATTACAATGTATCTGTAAGAGCAGATATTATCTCTAAACTGATAGAGAAAACAAACTGGCCACTTACTTTCTTTTTGCCAATCTCAGCTAAGAAAAACAAAAGCTTTGTTAATAAAATTAAGGCTAACAATCACATTTCGATTAGATATTTTAATACAACTCCTATAGAAGGTCTCTATTTTTTTAGCAAACTATTTCTTTCAGCGAGCTTGGGTTCTCCACGTCCTCATAATGTTTTGATTCCAAGTATACTCCAGGCAATAAATAGTGGGTATAAGAAAGTATATATTCTAGGTGCCGACCACTCATGGCTACCTCAGATTTCAGTCAACTCTAAAAACGAAGTCTTACTTAATCAGAAGCACTTCTATGATGCCGACACTGCTACTCCAAAACAGATGCACAAAAACGAAGGTCACGGCAATCGGCACTTACATGAAGTATTAGAAAAATTTTATTATTCATTCAAGAGCTACCATTTACTAAATAGATATGCGAAGGATAAAGCTTGTCGGATAGTAAACCTTACAGAGAATTCATACATTGATGCTTTCGAAAGAGCGGAAGTAGCAGCACATTTTAGCTGATGACTGAGAAGATTTCCGTAATAATATGCACTTACAATAGGGCGAAGTTTATCGACTCCTCTCTCTCCCACCTCACTAAGCAAACCTTAGATAATGATCAGTATGAGATTATTGTAGTGAATAATAATTGTACTGACAACACCAGAGAACTTGTAGAACAATTTATAGAAGACCACCCCAATTATAACATCAGTCAAATTTTTGAATCAAATCAAGGACTGAGTTTTGCAAGAAATAGAGGACTAAAAGAAGCCGCACATAATCTTATATGCTACATAGATGATGACGGCAATGCAGAGTCAGATTATTTAGAAAAAATTGTGAGAATATTTTCGCAGAACCCCCATTTAGTGGGTATTGGGGGAAGGGTCATACCTATCTATGAGGACAAAGAACCTGAGTGGTATAATCCATTTTTAAGAATGATGGTTACTGCGATAGATTTTGGTGACAGACCATTTAAGTGTCGAGGCAAAAAGTATCCTGCAGGCTGCAGTATGATATATAAGAAGACAATTTTAAACCAAGCTGGTGGTTTTAATAATGACCTCAAATGGCGTGCTGATGATAAGTATATCTTTCACGCTGTCTCCAAAATAAGTGATGAAATATATTACAGACCAGAGTTAACCGTCAGGCATCATATAGATTCTGCTAGAACAACTGATGAAAATTTTGATAGATTAAGCGGCTTATTAGGCTCAGAAGAACGCTTAAGAATATTAGGAAAGAAGCGATGGGTCTATCCCTTCAAATTAATAGAGTTTATATTTAAATACATAGTTTCTATTGCAATAGCCATATTTTATGCTATTACTGGTAGATTAATTAAGGGGCAGTATGTTATCAGATTCAGGTGGCTGGCTCTGTTAAAATTTATGAACATCAAATAGGGAACCGAATATAACAGTTAACTCTCTCTCTAGAATTTTGTTACAAAGCCTCCTGTTCTCAACTTACTTGCAATTCATATCTTGTTTTCATTATTTCCTGAGGCCATGGATGATATAGTAATATACAATTAAGTCATTGAAGAAGATGAAATTGTCGTTCCCTTCAATGATCAGTGTGGTAGTTATATATTTCGCTTAACCTCACTACAAGTTGATCAGAAACAAGGTTATATTTCATTAGAATAGAGAAGAAGATTATACTTGGAAACCTTAGCTCCAGAGTTTATATCATTATACAAGAAATGAAAGATGACACCGTCTCAAAAAATACTATTCTAATGGAGCAGCTATGACCTCTTATGTAGTAAGAGATATATAAAAAATAGTAACTACATTTGCATGCATAAATGGCCCTGTAGTTCAATTGGATAGAATATCAGATTTCGGCTCTGAGGGTTGGGGGTTCGAGTCCTCCCAGGGTCACTAAAAGCTTTACAATTTTATTTGTAAAGCTTTTATTTTTAAATCTCATAGCTAATAAACACCTAGCATCCGAAAACAAAAGCTGACATATCATCCCAAATCCCTTATTAAGATCTTTCTGATAGGAATATTTTTCTCATACTATAACTCATTACAAGCACAAAATCCTAGCTATACTAGATATGGTATAGATGCAGGTATACCGAGCCAAGAGATGTACGATGTAGAACAAGATAATAAGGGTAGGATCTGGATAGCAACTGATAGAGGGGTGGCAAGATTCGATGGATATGAATTTCAAACCTTTGATAAAAAAGACGGACTTCCTACTAATACAATACTGAATATGTTTAAAGATAGTCAAGGAAGACTATGGTTCTGTGGTTATGATGGATCACTTACAAAATGGGAGGATGGCACATTTAAGAATTATGAACTATTCCAGGAAGAAATATGGAGTAATAGAAAAAGTTATAAAAAATGGATAGAATCCATATATGAAATAGACTCCTCAAACTATGTTTATCAGTTTTCTATAAGTAGTAGAAAAACAAAGTTAGTTAACAAGCAGCTAAACTTCATCGATTTCTCTTTCAGCGATTTCAAGTTAAGAAATCCAAAAACTATCTATCATTCTACAGGCAAAGTTTCTCAGTTTTTGAGAAAAGATGATAGAATTATAGATACAGAGAACGAAGTACTATGGAATAATAGTTTTACTAATGACTCTATAGAGTATGTATTCTATAAAGATAAGTTCAGCAAAGTAGTATTGAGAGATGACAAAAACTATATGCCAAATTATGAATCTCCATTTTCGTCAACAATATATCATGTTAGAAATGACACAATTGTCAAAGAAATAAACATAACCGCGCAAATAGAAGATATTCTACTCCACAATAGGAATATTATTACAGGAACATGGAAAGGTCTAATATCATTCGATATAAATAATTCCTATCAAAAAAAGGAAATAATAACGGATAGAATAGTTACTGGACTACTCTTTGACAAGGAAAGCAACCTCTGGCTGAGTACGCAAAATGATGGTCTTATTTTCATTCCAAATTATACAAGAATAAAACAACTTCCTGTACATATCAAGGATGAAAGACCAGGCAATATAGACGTATTTGAAAATCACTTGGTCGTTAGCTATATGAATGGATCTGGTCTAGAAATTATAAATCCTAGTCTGAAAAAAGTGTTTGGGATTTATGAAAAATCCGCTGTATTCTATCCCGGAATTGATATTAAAGACGATATTGCCTACACAAGAAACACTTCTGAAATAAAATTTACTAACAATAAATTTCAGTTCAACTTAAAAATTAATAAGCAAAATAAGACAGAAAATCCTGATAGAGTATGTCTCAAATTAAAAAATGGAGATTGTATTAGAGGTACATCAAATGTAGGTGTATACAAAGACTGCCTAAAAAACGAGAAAACAGAAAAATTAAAATTTTCAAAAGCTCCTTTTTCTGCTATAGAGCTTCCTCATAACATTGCACTGATAGGATGTGTAGGTGGGCTGTACGAAATAAATCTCGAGCAACTGAATTATAAAAGAATAGATAATGAAAAAGGACTGAAAATCGGTTCGAGGGTAAATCATATTATTAACTACAATGACTCCCTTCTAATTTTTTCAACTTTAGGTGATGGTCTTCTATTCTACAACCATTACTCAAGAGAGGTTATCAGCAAAATGAACATTGAAAATGACCTATGTAGCAATCAAGTAAACGTCGCATTCCTAGAAAATGACACAACCTTATGGGCAGGCACAAATTTTGGACTGAGTAAACTAAATATAGTGGTGCAGAAGAACAAGGTCAGTATTAAAACAATAGAAAACATTACTACCAAAGAAGGGCTACTATCCAATTTTATAAGTAGTATAACAAAATGGAATAATAAATTATGGGTGGCGACTCCTAGCGGAACCAACTACTTTAAGTCTGATGAAAAATGGGACCGTATCGCACCACCAGTAATTTTCATAGATAGCACAATCCTTATTAACACAAAACAACGCATTAGTTCAAATACTATTTTGGAGCATGATGAAAATGACATTTCTTTTCACTACACAGGTGTTACTTTCAGAAAACCACCTAAAGGAAATTACTATAAATACAGCCTTGCAAAAGAAAATGATAACCCTAATTGGCTAGAGACCAACAACAGAAGTATACAATTCACCAATTTAGAAAATGGGGAATACACCTTTCTTGTAAATGCAAAAAATCACTTTAACCAATGGGCAACCACCCCTGCTAAATTTACTTTTTGCATCAAAAAACACTTTTCTGAAACAATATGGTTCAGATTATTATGTTTTATTCTGACAGGCATTATAGCACTAATCCTAATTAGAAATAAACAAACAGCTTTACTAAAAAAAGAAAAACAAATACAAAAACTAAAGGAAGCAGAACTGAATACCAAAGCTGCCCAACTAAATGCTCTGCGTAATCAGATGAATCCACATTTCATCTACAATTCACTTAATTCTATCCAAAATTTCATTTTTAAAAATGATGCCGAGAAAGCTAACTATATGCTTTCTCGATTTGGTAAACTAATGAGAAGTAGTCTAGAGTTATCAAAATTGGAATATATTTCTTTAAATAAAGAAATCGACTTTTTAGAAAACTATCTTCAATTAGAGATTATGAGATTCGGTGATAAATTTAAATATTCCATCACAAGAGATCCTGCAATTAGAGACAATTATAAAATTCCTCCCCTACTTATCCAACCCATAATTGAAAACGCAATCAAACATGGCTTCTCTGAAATGAAAACTGATGGAATAATTAAGATAGATTTCAAATTAAAAAATAAGCTTATCAAAGTAGAAGTAACTGATAACGGCAAAGGCTATTCTCAAAATGATGATCGATCTATCTATTCAGAAACACCAACAGCTCTAAAAATTATCAATGAAAGGATAGATCTATTGAATGAGGTAAATGATGAAATTTCTTCCTTTCGGATTTATCCCCTAGGTGAGATCTCAGCAATAGTAGGATCTCAGGTTATAATAGAAATTCCATATATCACTCAAGTGTAAGAATGAAAGTAGCAGTAATTGATGATGAAATAAACAGTAGAGAACTTCTAGAGACTTTACTGATGACATATTGCAAGGATTCTGTCACATCAGTCACTACTGCATCTTCAGCTTCAGAAGGAGTAGCACTGATTAATAGTTTTCAGCCAGATATTATTTTCTTGGATATAGAAATGCCTGGTGGTAATGGATTTTCGTTGTTAGATGCTTTTCGCAAAGCCCATTTCCTTACCTGTTTTACTACTGGTTATGAAAAGTATGCCTTGCAAGCAATTAAATATGGTGCTTTTGGATACCTTCTAAAGCCTCTAGATATTTCTGAGCTCAAAGAAATAGTTGCGAAAGCTAAAACGAAAATCAATGAACTAGATGATGGGAGCAAAAACGACTCGATAATAATTTCAGAAAATGAAGTATACCATGTAATTAACTACAGAGAAATTCTACAAGTAGAAGCCTCTGGAAATTACACTTATATACACGTAGATAAGGGTCAAAAAATTCTTTCAGACAAAAGATTGAGTGAATATGAGCAATTACTCCCTGATTCAAAATTCTTCAAAGTCCACCGTTCACATATTGTAAACCTTTCGAAAATCTCTCGTTTTGTAGAAGGCAGAACAGGTGTGGCTATTCTCCAAAACCAAGTAGAAGTACCGATAGCAAATAGGAGGCTGAAGGGCTTTTTAGCTGCATTTAGGCCTTGAATATGTTAAAATTTACACGTTCGTAACGGTATTCTACACGTTCAGACTTTAGGCAGAGCCAGCTTTGTATTGGATTACAATACCTTATACCTTTAAGGTACTAGCCAATTTACAATTCCATTTTAGATACATACTAAAGGTTATAGTAGAACAGTTTCCATTTATTTCTACATTCATTTTGTATATTGGTGGTAACCAATGTACGTCAATTTAAATTATACCACATTCCTCAGAATTTCAGTAATTCTTCTCTTTCTCATACCACTATTAGCTAGTGGGCAAAAATCACCTGAGCCATTTGTCCACACGACGATAGGAAAGGCTAAAAGAGCTTCTAAGTTTTCCCAAAAATATGTGTTTGCATACGTTTATACAGAATGGTCGATCCCTAGTGTACGAATGCTAGATTCTACATTCACTGATGAAAAAGTAAAGTTTGAGTTAAGTGCAGACTATGAAAACGTCTTAATTGATGCAGGAAGAAAAAAGAGATTTGTAGAAGATTACCAGATACATATCTTTCCCACCATGCTTGTCTTAGACTGGGAAGGGTCAGTACTGATAAGGGCAAAGGGTCATAAGACTCCTGAAGAACTACTTAAGACCCTAGACAAAACTAAGTCAAAAAGTAGATATATAAAGCAGAGCCTAGACACTATTCTCCTGACCACGAACAAACACAATATACTAGCAGCAATAGATTCGGTAAAATATTATAAGGACGATTTCGAGGCTAAAAATCTGGCTAAAAGATATCTAGATAGAAAAGATACCGACTTGCGAGATCCAGTAAGTATGGAGATAATAAAGGACTACTTTACCCTTGACAAAAAGTACCTTAGATTTATATCTAAATACCACTTTAAGTTTTTTGAAAGATTTGATAGTATTTCTATCAAAGAAAATATTGCGTTCCATGTATTTCTGAGTTCCCTCAAGCAAAAAGGCAATGGCAGAACAGAGTTTAAGTACAAGCCCGTAACAAAATGGTTTAGAAAGCATAGGATAAGAGATGCCGATAAACTAGAATCATTTGTCAGAATCAAGTACTTACTTTGGGGCAGAGGGCCATCCATTAGATACTCTGTTAACTTACTAAAAGATTATCCAGAAACAACAGACGAAAATGTCTTGTTTGCCTCCGTGATCAGACTATTGATTTCTAAGACCAGAAGAAAGATAGACTATGATGAACTGATCTCATCAGTAAGATCTAGTATCAAGGAAGATGGTACTTTCTGGAGATACGACTTGCTCTCACTTCTTTATTATAAAAACGGTGATACACAAAAGTCTAATCAAGCAATACAAACAGCAACAAATATTGCGGAGCAGACAAACCAAATCTACGACCCCACCCTGCCTTATCTTATGGATGCTATAGAGTAGTAAGTCCTAAGCATAATAATGTTTTCTGGAATTCCTTCCATAGAATACTTAAGAGGAGGTATCGACCTATTAATCTGACTCAGAAAGTTGTTTTATCTCTTCGCTGATTTTTATATTATAACTGATAATATATATAGAACCGACAACTGGATACTTTTTCAGCATAGAAGAAATTTAAGTCTTTCCTAACTGAAGTAAATATATATACCTACTACTAGAACACAGACCAATAGCGAGACTTGCTTGACATATTTCCATGGTGTGATATCTACTTGTTCCGTATACTCTAAGCTAAATGGTGTTGCCCGCGGAAATAACCTACCGATTAAAAGCATGATTAGAATGTTAGAAACAAACAAGATAGCCATCATGTGTAGGAAATGGGGATATGCACCTGCCTCTATTAGCTTAAGTGCATCAGCATCTATTACACCTTGTGCTTTTGCAGTTTCCAGAGCACTTTCTATTCTAATCGGTTTCAAGACAAACTGGCTGATGATATAAAGTACAGAACCAGAGACCACACCTATCTTCGCTGCTATAGCAGGGACATACTTGGTTGTATAGCCTACGACAATGATAGTCAAGATAGGAATACTATAGATACCATTTACTTCCTGCAGATAATCGAACAAACTGCCTGCCTTTGAAATGAAAGGTGCTAAAAACATAGCAATGAAAGCGAGTACTAAACCAAATATTTTTCCATTCTTAACAACTGTCCTCTCGTCTGCAGCTTTATTAATGTGTTGTTTATAAATATCTATTCCATATAAGGTAACAGAACTATTAAGAACACTATTAAAGGAACTTAAAATCGCACCAAACAAAACAGCAGCAAAAAACCCGACTAATGGACTGGGCAAAATTTCTCTTACTAACATAGGGTAAGCCTGATCTGCAACCTCTAGTTCGCCTCCAAACATATGCCAGGCTATCATTCCCGGTAGTACTAAAATAATAGGGCCTAATATTTTCACACCTGCAGCTAACATTAGTCCTTTCTGACCTTCTGCCAAATCCTTGGCTCCGAGAGCTCTTTGGATTATTTGCTGATTAGTCCCCCAGTAGAATAACTGGACCAACATCATACCTGAAAAGATAGTTGAGAAAGGCACTGAAGCAGCAGGCCCTCCCATAGCATTTAATCTTTCGCCCGGTCCTGCTGAGATAACATCCAAACCTGTCATCATACTCCCTTCTCCTAAAGCTAATAAACCTAAGACAGGTATAAGTACACCGCCTATCAACAAACCTATAGCATTAATACTATCCGAAACTGCAACTGCCTTCAAGCCTCCAAAGACGGCATATACCATACCTATCAAGCCTATCCCCCATACACAGACCCAGATAGCTTGTGACTCTGAGATACCAAATAGCTCCGGTACTGCAAACATGGAACTCAACGCAACTGAACCAGAGTAAAGTATTACTGGCAACAAGACCACCACATATCCTGTCAAAAAAAGTCCAGAAGTAATGGTCTTTGTCATTATATCAAACCGCTTTGCTAGAAATCCTGGAATAGTCGTCAGACCTCCCTTAAGATACCTAGGCAACAAATAAGTGGCTGTTACTACCATCGCTAGTGCTGCCAAAGTCTCCCATACCATTACCAATATGCCTTCGCTATATGCAGCACCATTGAGACCAACAAGTTGCTCTGTAGATAGATTAGTCAATAAGAGTGAGCCTGCTATGACACCTGCAGTGAGACTTCTTCCTCCTAGGAAATAGCCGTCACTTGTCTGCTCTTGATTACGGGTTGCTAAGAACGCAATTATGGCCACCAAAGCAGTAAAGCCAACAAAAGATAAGATTCCAATCATAGGTTTATTGTTAGATGCAAAATACAATAAAACCCAACCTTATAGAATATAATTCTTTGGCTACCGTGCCTAGAGAATTAAAAGCCTGAGAAAGTATGAGTCAGCAAGAAGTAGTCTTTTCTGTTCCTAGCACAGATACATAAGGAGCTGCCGCAACCTGCAAGACTGTCATACCACCTACCAGAACAAAATAGCCCAATAAGAACAAAAGAAAGATACGCAGAGATGCAGCTGGCCAAAATAAAAGACAGCCGATTCCCAACGTAGCAAGCCCAACAAATATCCTTTTTTTATAACCAATCTTAGAAAGTAAGGAGCCCGCAGGAATGAAATCAAACCGCAGGCGATAAAAAAAGCAAACTGTACAAGGCCTGCCTCAAAATAACTCAACTCAGAAATCTCTCTCAACCTAAGAATCAAAGAATCTATCAGTATTGTTATAAAGCCCCACATAAAACACAATGAGGTGACCACTATAAACGCTTTAGTATAACCATTATTCATCAATAAGGAATTTGTGCCCCGAAACTAAACTTTTCAGATAGGTATAGGCAAGCAGATGAAAAAACACAAACTTATTACCAACGAAAATCTGAATAAGTACGTCTTATTAGAAAACAATAAAAAATGAACAAACTTATATTAATACTGATCATTATTGGAACATCTATTGCTTCTTGCTCAAAATCTCCATCACAAGATGAACTAAGAGAATGTCACGATAACCAAAATTTACAATTGGCCGAAATACGGGATAACCTAATAGGAGAATGGGAATTGGTAATGATAATGTGCTATTCAAATCCCATGAGAGAGACTGAATCATCAACTGGACTTTTTATTGAATTCAAGGAAAATGGTGAACTTGTGGTTACCAAGAGTAATAACACAATCAATACGACAAATTGGCAAATTGATGAACGACTAACAAATATGTATGAAGTGGTAACTGATCTTGAAGTTCCTGAAATTCGAGGCACAATTGTATCTTGTGAAGACAGAGTGGAATTTAGATTAAGCTACATTGACTTGTGTGATCATCGATTCAAAAGAATTATATGATATGCAATCAATAACATAAAGTTTGTTTTTGAAAAATCACAACAAAATTTGTTGAATAATGAAAATTATAACTAAATAATATGATTCATAAATAAGACAATGAGGTTGAATGCCAGCCTATAACATGCTGTGATCAGGGAATCGTTGCTACGTCACGACTCCAAATACAGTCGATCCAGTATCAGCATGTTCGCATACAGAATTGTCTGTACTAGTCATAAATGAAGTAGTGGTGAGTAAGCAAATTCATTGACTTATAGTCAAAAAAAATGTCTTACCGGAGAGGTAAGACATTAAACTCAATCAATAAACCAATCTTAAATCTCGAGATATCGAGATAGAAAAGTGTTTTTTAAATCCGATTCTTCACATCTGAAGAAGGAGGGATTTAATATAAAAAAAGACGAAATCCGTGTTAGTAACTTACTGTTATAGTCATCATGACTACTGGAGTAAGCGGCTCTACTATCATAGCTTTCTATTCTTCACATACTTCACTCAGGTTACAATCAAGTATTTCTTGTCTGAATTTGGGAAAGTAAAAATGTCCCGCCGGAGAGGCGGGACAAAACTCAATCAATAAACCAATCTTTTTGATTCCAATATAGTATTGGAAATGAAAAGCGTTGTTAAGTCTATCCTCACATCTGAGGATAAGGACTTTATAAAAAAAGACGAAATCCATGTTAGTAACTTATCTCTCTATCTCAGTCCTCTACGTATTCGATAAGCTGGCTCTACTATCAAGGTCTCCCTTTTATTCACCGTCAGTTTGATTAAGTAATTTATTTACTCATAGAACTTTTTCTATAAGCATGATTTCTTTTAGTCTACATTATTATGAAAGAAGGAATTGTTTCTTTCAAACTTTGGTCCATTATTCTCATCCAAATTGATACTCAATTTTGAATGCTTGTTAGTCGCTTCTGGTCCTTTCTTATCCAGCTCCACTTTCTTTCTTTTGTAAGCCGGCACATCCTCTAGCTCCCCTATATTTCTAGGATTATCTAGTGGCCTAGTCGGTCGTTGTGGTTCTCTTCTGATGGTTCTGATAACCCTTCTTGTTTCACGAGGAGTTTCTTCCTCTGGGTTTCTAATCTTTACTTCACTTTTGATAAAAGGTTCAGAAGGATTTCTCGGCTGCACCTCTATGTGATCAAACTCTACAACATTTGCCGGAGCAGATTCATTACTCTCAATATCATACACCTCATTAGTTATAGTGGACACCTTCAGTTCATCGTCGTTAATTCCTATTCGTGTCGGTTTTTCTTGAATCCTTTTTCTCTTATCAAAACCAGTCGCAATTATCGTTACAGATAGTTTTTCGCCTAATGACTCGTCTATACAGTTACCCCAGATCATATCCGTCCCGGTGCCTGCCTCTTCTTCTATGTATTCTGTTATTTCAGAAATCTCATCCATTGTCACTTCTTTTGTTCCAGAAGAAACATTGAGTAAGATGTGTTGTGCACCCCTTATATCGTTATCTTCCAAGAGCGGAGAATTTATAGCGTCCTTCACTGCAATTTTTGCTCTGTCCTCTCCTTCTGCCTCCGCAAATCCCATAATGGATACGCCACTGTTCTTCATTACAGTATTCACATCTTTAAAATCTACATTGATGTAGCCAGGCACTGTTATAATTTCAGCGATACCTCTCGCAGCTGTTGCCAGTATATCATCTGCCTTTGAGAAAGCTTCTGACATACTTAAGTTACCATATAACTGCTTGACCCTGTCATTAGATATTACCAATAGCGAATCCACATTCTTTTTTAGTTCTTCTAGCCCAAGCATAGCCTGATTTCTCCTTCTCAAACCTTCAAACTTAAAAGGTAAAGTGATAATAGCTACCGTCAAGATATCCATTTCTTTCGCTGCCTTAGCTATTATAGGTGCTGCTCCAGTCCCTGTTCCTCCACCCATACCAGCAGTTATAAAGAGCATCTTTGTGTCATTCTCCAAAAAAGATCTGACATCATCTATAGACTCTATACAAGCTTGCTTTCCCACTTCAGGAATAGATCCAGCTCCTAGTCCTTCAGTATGACTTGGTCCTAGTTGCACCTTATTATTGACTGGGCTAACTTCTAGCGCTTGCTTATCTGTATTAGATACTGCAAAGTCTACACCATGTATCCCTTGCTTATACATATACGCGACAGCATTACTACCTCCACCTCCGACACCTATTACTTTTATCATTGAGCTATTCATTTTATCAAATAGATTTTCCATGGATATAAATTATTGTCAGTGTTTACAAATTAAAATTCAGAATCAGGAGTCGCCGCAAAAAAGTCTTTCGTATAAGTAAAGAACTTATCGAGCAAGCCCTTTTCCTCTTTATCATCTATATCTATATCCATGACTTCCCTAGAATCTAGTTTTTCTATCTCAAGATTATTTATTGCTATACTTAATAAACCTACAGCAGTAGAATATATAGGACTTGCCAGTTGACTAGTGTAACCATGAGCTAAATGCTCTATAGGCTTTCCTATACGGGTAGGCAACCCAGTATAATAATCAGATAACTTATCTATATTCTTAAGTAGTGATCCCCCTCCTGTCAAGACGATACCAGCTATCAATTTTTCTTCATACCCACTTCTTTTAATTTCCCACAACACATAGTCAAATATTTCCTCCAGTCGTGCTTCTATAATCTTTGCAAGGTTTACTTCAGAAATCTCCTTGAAATCTCTTCCCTTAAAACCTGGGATCGTAATTATTCTATTATTGATAACCTCTTCAGATAGCGCCGAACCAAACTTTACTTTTAGCTTCTCAGCCTGCTCTTGCATCACCATACAGCCTTCTTTGATATCATTAGTTATGACATTCCCGCCGAACGGAATTACAGAAGTATGCCTTATAATACCATCTTTAAATATGGTGATATCTGTTGTACCACCCCCTATATCCACAAGAGCCACTCCAGCATCTTTTTCTTCCTGACACAGTACAGCTTTAGATGAAGCGATAGGCTCTAGAGTAATATCCGCTACTTCCAGACCGACTTTCTCTACACATCTTATAATATCCCTAGAGGCTCCTATCTGGCCAGTGATGATATGAAAGTTAGCTTCTAGGCGAACACCTGACATACCTATAGGATCTACAATCTTTGACTCATCGTCTACTGTAAACTCTTGAGGGAATACATGTAGGATTTTATCTCCTGGCGGCAACACTAACTTATGCATGTCGCTTATGAGCTTACTCACATCATCTTCATCTATTTCCTCCTCAGGCTCATGTCTTACCAGTAAGCCGTGGTGATGTATACTCTTGATATGTTGCCCTGCTATCCCAACGTGTACTTTATCAAACGTGACTTTGGAATTCTTTTGAGCGATGTCTATAGCTTCTTTTATCGCCTTTACTGTTTTATTGATGTTAGAGACGACTCCTCTCGATACACCTTCTGACAAAACAGTACCCACGCCTAGGACTTCTATCTTGTCGTACTCGTTCCTTCTTCCGGCTATAGCGCAGACCTTAGTAGTCCCTATGTCCAGGGCGACCGCAAGTGTTTTGTTTGGGTTTGGTTCAGTATTCATCTAATGATAATTTCTAGCTTAATAAATAGGTTTAGGACTCTTTTCTAGTGCCGACTATTTGGCCATCATATCGTAAATTCAGTTCTTCAAATCTATCTATCCCCATGTTCTTAACTCCTTTTTTATAGTAAGTTTTCAGTTTGTACATTTTATCATCCAGATTTTCGTCTGGACCTAAGGCTATCCTCTGTCTTCCAAGCTTTGGTATCAATATAATATCATCTTCTTCTGTGATATAGATCTGATCAACTAAGGCTGATAGAAAATCATCTTCGTATAATTTCTGAGACACCGATAGAATATAATTTAGATTATGATCAGATTTCTTTTTATAATTTGATACAAAATCATCTATATATCCAGTCACTACTGGCACCCTTACGATATCTCCTCTGATAGGAATTCGTTTACCTACTGGATCCAGATAATAATCCTCCCCTCCTGTTACTTCTATTCTAGAGATAGGCAAGTTCTGTAAAATACCTATGGTCAATTTATTACCCTTATCCAAGAACATTTCTGCTCTACTGACCCGCTCATCACTCTCCAGATAACTCTCTAGTTCATAGAGATTAATGTCGCCTACATTCGCTATGGAAATATCGTATCCTAATTTATCTTTCAGCAAGTGCTTGACTTCCTTCTTATTGATGAGATATTTTTTATCACCTCTGGTCTTAATCTTGACATCTACTTTAGTCAGATGACCGTTCAATCTATCTATTACTGAGAAAACTAGAAAGCCTAACAATAGCACAGCTATTACCACCTTAGTGATGTATGCAATGCCGTTATTTTCAATTTTAGTTTTCACTATTTTTTCTTCTTTATTACTTTAATAATCCCTTCATGATGTTTATTCAAATCCGCCGCACCTATAGTCATTATGACTTCATATTCCTTCAGCTCCTTTATTTTTTTAATCAGAGACTTTTCTTTGACCAAGTATTTTTCATCTTTTGTGATTAGGTTATAAATCATCTCAGACTTAATACCTTTTATCGGTTTCTCTCTAGCAGGATAGATAGGCAACAAAATCACCCCATCTAAACCAGACAATTCTTTGGCAAAGCCTTTATAGAAATCTTTAGTTCTAGAGTAAAGATGAGGCTGGAAAATCCCTAACACCTTTTTCTCTGGATACAGATTCTTAATAGTGCTGACTGCATACTTCACCTCTTCAGGATGATGTGCATAATCATCTACTAAAACTTTATCACCTTCATAGACAAATTCAAACCTTCGTTTGATCCCTTTAAATTTCTTTAAGGCCTTTCTAATTCTTTGAGGTCCTATTCCTAATGTTCTTGCTACAAAAATTGCAGAAGCAGAATTCGAAATATTATGTAGCCCTGGCAAATTAGATTTGATTTTTGTGATAGTACCTACAGTATCCACATAATCAAATCTGTACTTACTCTTCTTAATTCTTATACTATCAAAATCAAAGTCCTTCAACTGTTTGTAGACTTTGATTTCTCTTTGCCTCAGATTTTTCATCCACTCTGGATGTATATATCTTATGACACCTGGTCCCAAGATGAGCATCCCTCCTTTTCTAACCTGCAAGCTCAACTGCTCATATGCCTTATGCATTTCTTTTACAGAACCATAGACATCTAGATGATCAGCATCCATTGACATTATGATTAGAATTTCAGGCTTGAGATGCAGAAAAGATCTATCATACTCATCAGCTTCTAGCACTACTAGCTTTGATTTACCATGGATAAAATTGGTATTTTCTTTTGCTAGCACGCCTCCTAAAAAGGCAGTGGCATCTTTTTTTCCGTATTTCAAAATCTGTGTAATCAATGAGCAAGTGGTAGTTTTTCCATGGGTACCTGCAACAGCTATCGTTCGCTTTTTTTTGCTGATCTCTCCTAACACTTCTGCCCTCTTCTTGATTTCATAACCATTCTTTTTCAGCCACTTATACTCCTTGTTTGTATCTGGAATAGCTGGCGTCAGAATTACCAAATCTATATCTCTAGGGATTTTTTTAGGTTTCTCTTCGTAATGAATGGTCATGCCTTCTGCCTCCAACTTTTTGGTAAGCGCCGTTTTTGTCAAATCATATCCATAAATCTCTACACCTTCTCTGAGAAAGTACCTAGCTAGAGCACTCATCCCTATACCCCCGATTCCGAGGAAATATATTTTCTTTAGTTTCTTAAGATTCATTTCTTAATTCCAATATTGCCTCTGCAATTTCTTTTCTGGCATTGGGCTTAGCCATTGCCATTATATTCTTTCTCAGACTATCCTGAGTAGCACTATCTCCTAAAAGCTTTAGTGCACGAGGTATCATTTCTTCATTTGCCACACTATCCAGTACTAACTGAACCGCTTGCTCTTCTACTAGAGCTTGTGCATTTTTAGTCTGATGATCTTCAGCCACATTTGGTGAAGGCACCAGTATGCAAGGACGACCCACTATCATAAGTTCAGAAATGGTCAGTGCACCTGCTCTACAAACAATCACATCTGCAACACTATAAGCAAGATCCATTCTATCTACAAAAGACATAACTTTTATATGCGACTTAGTAGCTAGCTGTATTTCTTTGTACTTGTCATAATAAATTTTTCCCACTTGCCATATTACTTGTACCTCCTGCAAGCCTTCTAATAATTGGGCTTGAGCTGCTACTGCTTCGTTTATAGATTTTGCGCCCAGGCTGCCACCGAAGACAAGGATTGTTTTCTTAGAACTATCTAGACCAAAATGTTTAACAGCTTCATTTCGCAAGCCAGCTATATCTGCTAGATCTTTCCTAACAGGATTTCCAGTACTCACTATTTTATCATCTGGGAAAAATCTTTCCATGCCTTTGTAAGCAACAAATATTTTATGTGCCTTAGCCGCAAGCAACTTATTAGTTACCCCTGGATAAGAATTTTGCTCTTGAATAACGGTAGGAATCTTAAGCAGCTGCGCAATCTTCAGCACAGGACCACTTGCATATCCGCCAACTCCTACTACCACATCGGGACCAAACTTGTCAATGATCTTCTTAGCTTTCCATAGACTCCCTATCAATCTGAAAGGAAAAAATAAATTTCTCCATTTCCGAGTCCTGTGAAAACCTCTTATATCTAATCCTTGGATCGGGTATCCTGCTTTAGGAACCTTTTCCATTTCTAGTTTTCCATTTGCACCTACAAAAAGAATATCTTTTACTCCTTTCTCTTTTAAAGCATTAGCAATAGCGATTGCTGGGTACACATGACCTCCAGTTCCACCACCACTAATAATAACTTTCATACTTCAGTTTCTTTCCACCCTTCTTTTTTATGGCTCCATCTTCTACTGCTAGCTGGGCCTCTTCTTGCATTATCTCATAGGTACTATACTCCTCTACATATCTGCTTACACTAAGAATAATTCCCAGCGATATACAAGTAAATACGACAGAAGTTCCTCCCATACTTATGAGAGGCAAGGCCAATCCAGTCACTGGCCCTAAGTGCACTGATACTGCCAGATTTGCAAAGGCATGAATGACTATATTAAGACATAATCCTATCGCCAAAATGGCACCGAAGGTCTTATGACATTTTGTTACTATAGAAGTACATCTAAACAATAAGCCTAAGAATAACGAAACAATAACTACTGCACCTATAATCCCATACTCTTCGCAAATGATTGCATAAATAAAATCTGCATATGGTAAAGGCAAGTAATCCCTTTGCATGCTTCCTCCTGGACCTAGCCCAAACCAGCCACCATTCGCAATAGCTATCTTAGACTGCTGGATTTGCCAGCCACCGTCAGTGTTATACAAAAATTCACTTATCCTTGATATCCAAGTTTCTAGTCTGATAAAATCAGGAAATATCGTTCCCAACAAAACCAATATCGCCATCGCTCCTATCCCTACCAAAATCATAAGGAAAACATACTTCATAGAAACCCTTCCTATAATCATCATAAGAACACAAGTAGAAAACAACAGCAAAGCAGTGCTCAAATCAGCTGGCGCAATCAAAAAGCAAACGATAACCACTGGAATAATTATCGGCAGAAATGCTGATTTGAAATCCTTGATAACATCTTGCTTAAGTGATACCGCTCTTGCTATATATATTATCAGTGCCAGCTTTGCTAAGTCTGAAGTCTGGAAAGTTCTATTTATCCAAGGCAAAGTAATCCACCTCTTTGCATTATTCACTTCTGTCCCAAACCCAACTGTATAAATCAACAAGGGAATAGAAATAAGTAAGAGCAAAGGCGCAATCTTAGAGTACAGCATATAATTAAAGCGATAAGCCAAAATCATAAATGCCAAACCTATTCCGATGAAAACCATCTGTTGGATCAGGTAGTACTCCGTATTAGAACCACCCGCCTTATAAGCTCTGCTGCCCACTGCACTATACACCGCTAGAATAGAACACAACCCGAGCATGGCTACGATAAACCAGATGACCTTGTCACCTTTGAGATCGAGTATTATGTTATCAATTCTATTCACTAATATTTTTTCTTACGGATTCTTTAAAAGCGTTTCCTCTGTGTTCGTAGTTATTAAATAAATCAAAACTTGCACATGCTGGAGATAATAAAACAACGTCCCCTTCTTCAGCCTGCTCTGTAGCTAGAGCAACACATTTATCTACATTCTCGGTAGTTTCTATAGACTTAACTATACCAGAAAAAGCAGTTTTCAGCTTGTCACTATCCTTGGTTAAACAAACAATAGCTTTCACTTTTTCTTCTACTAGTGTAAACAAAGTAGAGTAGTCATTCCCCTTATCTGTCCCTCCAGCGATCCATATAACTGGCCTTGTCATAGCCTCTAATGCGACCTTTACAGAGTCCGTATTAGTGGCCTTGCTATCGTTAATGTACTCTATGCCATTTATTATCGCAACAGACTCTAATCTATGTTCTATAGCTATAAAAGTTCTCAAACCCTTTTCGATTTGCTTACCCTCTATGCCCACAAGCTGAGCTACCTTAGCTGCTACAGTTCCATTGAAGACATTGTGCCTACCATACAATTTTATGTTGCTTTCTATTTCAATCATATTCGCCACCTCCTTTGAAGCAACTGATTTCTTATTACTGGGTATCACATACACATTACATACAGGAGGGCTAGCTTCCATCATAACTTTTGTCCATTCATCATCCCCATTAAGAATAAGATGATTATCACTCTGCAATGATTCAGCTAGATTCCATTTTGCCGATGCATATTTATACATGACATAATCATAACGGTCCAGGTGGTCAGGCGTTATATTGAGTACTATCGCGATCTCGGCAGAGAAGGATAGAATGTTTTCTAATTGGAAACTAGACAGTTCTAACACTATCCAATCGTACAATTTTTCAGTACTCAATAATCTCGCAAAAGAATAACCTATATTCCCTCCTATGCCGACTCGCATATCTGATTCCTTAAGAATGTGATAGATCCAACTAGTAGTAGTGGTTTTCCCATTACTTCCTGTCACTCCTATCAACTTTCCATTATAAAATCTACTTGCCAGCTCTATCTCTGAAATGATCTCCTTATGCCTTAGTCGAAGCTTATTAATTATTTCAGAAGAATCAGGAATCCCTGGACTCTTTACGATTATATCTGTAGTTAATATTCTTTCAAAATCATGTCCCTTTTCTTCAAAAGGGATGTTGTTTTCTTGTAATTCTTTTTTATACTTTTCAGCTATTGTTCCGTAATCAGAAACAAAAACTGCTATATTTTTTTTCTTTGCAAGTAGTGCAGCACCGACGCCACTCTCTCCTCCTCCTAATACTGTGATAGATTTCATCTACCTCAACTTCAAAGTAATTATTGTCAGCACCGCCAACAAGATTGCTACAATCCAAAATCGCACAACTATCTTCATCTCATGCATCCCCTTTTTCTGATAGTGATGGTGCAATGGCGACATGGCAAATATCCGTCTACCTTCTCCATACTTTTTCTTAGTATACTTAAAGTAACTGACCTGCATGACTACTGATAGATTTTCCATCAGCATGATTCCACAGAGAATAGGAATAAGAATTTCTTTCCTAAGAAGTACAGCCATCACTGCTATAATTCCTCCTATTGCTAGACTCCCCGTATCACCCATAAAGATGCTCGCTGGATATGAATTAAACCATAGAAATCCTATCGTCGCTCCTACAAAGGCTGCTGAATAAACAACCAATTCTTGTGAATTAGGGATAAACAAAATATTCAGATAATCTGCTACTATGGCATTACTAGACACATACGCGAGTATACCTAGCGTTGCTCCTATAATGGCAGCAATACCCGTCAACAAACCATCTAGTCCGTCTGTCAAATTTGCTCCATTAGATACTGCCGTAATAATGAAGATCATAATGGGTACAAAGACTATCCAAACTAAATTCAGATTACCTTTTACAAAAAAAGAATAATCGAGTTCGTTGTTTTTCAGAAATGGAACATTGGTTATAGGTGCTTTAGCATAAGCCATTTCTCTTTGTATAGGCGCTTGATTGACCTGAGGAATAACTTGATCAAAACTTTTAGTTATTTCCCATCCGGCTTGTTCTGCTTGTGCTGCAGGCATCCTCACAACTATATCAGAATGCAGCAACATGACCAAAGCAACTAAAAAACCCATAGCTACTTGACCTATGATTTTATACTTGCCACTGAGTCCATCTTTATTTTTCTTAAGCAGCTTGAGCCTATCATCAATAAACCCTATTCCAGCAAACCAAATCGTCGCTGCTAGCATAATCAAAATATAGATGTTATCTAATTTAGATAACAGTAGAGTGGGAATTACCAAAGCAATAATGATCATGATACCGCCCATAGTAGGTGTACCTTCTTTTGCTTTCTGCCCCTCAAGTCCAAGATCCCTAACGGATTCCCCTACTTGCATTTTTTTCAAAGAACTTATTATACGACCACCAAAAGCTAGTGACATACCTAAAGAAAGTATAATAGCAAGCGCAGCCCTGAATGAAACGAATCCAAATAATCCAGCTCCAGGGAAAGCATATTGACTTTCTAAGTATTCAAATAAATGATATAACAATTGCTTTATGATTGCACTACAAATAAGCGCTTGCCTATTTCTAGTATTCGTTTCGTCTAATTACAAATCAAAAAGTAAAATCGTTTTGTAGGATGTGTTGTGTTTTGGGTTATCATCTTGATTGATTCTCTAAAAAAACAGTGTACAGTAGGAATTTAGATCTTTATCTAAATTGACCCTACTGCAACTGTTAAAACCAACCTGAGAATGATAATAGAACCTATTCTTATGATTGCCATAATTATATAACTAGGTCATATAACTAGTGACAATCTTTTTATCATCAAAAGGGAACCTTTCCCCTTTTATTTCTTGGTATTTCTCATGACCCTTTCCAGCTATAAGAATAATATCATTCTTATTGGCCATGAGACATGCTGACTTAATCGCTTCTTCTCTACTCCTAATTCTCATCACTCCCTTAGAGAGCTTCTCATCTAGTCCCGAATACATCTCTTCTATGATACGATCAGGATCTTCACTACGCGGATTATCTGAAGTCAAAATCAGCACATCACTCAGTAGCGCAGCAACTCTTGCCATCTTAGGACGCTTAGATTTATCTCTATCTCCTCCGCATCCTACTACTGTGATGAGTCTGACTCCATCAGCTTTAACTTCTACTAGCGTCTTGAGTACCTTATCTAGAGCATCAGGCGTATGCGCATAATCTATAATCGCAGAGTAGCCTACTCCTTCTTGCCTCACTATATCCAGCCTTCCTTCAGCAGTAGTGAGAGCACTCAATGTTCTGAGTATATCTTGTTCGTCCAGCCCTAATACCTTGCCTGTACCATATACAGCTAAGGCATTGTAAGCATTGAAACCACCTACCATCTTTAGAAAGACTTCTTGTGCTTCTATCTGCATCTGAAGTCCAGAAAGCTCATTGGAAATTATCTTTCCTTTAAACTTACATGGCTTTCTCAGTGCATAAGTATACACATCAGCCTTACTATTCTGTACCATAACCATCCCATTAGGATCGTCTATGTTGACCAGAGCAGATTTATGCTTAGGCAGCTTATCGAACAACATTTTTTTTGTTTCGATATACTCTCTGAATGTCTTATGATAATCCAAATGATCATGTGTTATATTAGTAAACACAGCATGATCAAAATCAATGTCAGCAACTCTATCCTGATGGAGAGCATGAGAGCTGACCTCCATAAAGACATGAGTTATTCCTTTGTCAAACATTTCCCTGAAAAGTCTTTGTAGACTTATCGCGTCAGGCGTTGTTAGCTTAGCAGGAACGACAGTATCACCGAATATTACTTCTATCGTAGAGACCAATCCACAATTGAAGCCTAGTCGAAAGAACAAATTGTATAATAAATTAGCGGTTGTAGTTTTCCCATTTGTTCCAGTGATACCGACAACTGTCATTAGCCTAGATGGATGTTCGTAAAAATTCGATGCTATTCGACTTATTGCCTTTTGTGCATTTTCCACCAGCAGATACTGAACAGGATGCTGACCTATATATTCCTCTTTATCGAGTATTATATACTTTGCACCATTCTCTACTGCCGAGCTGATGTAGTCGTGACTATCTTGGCTGTAACCTTGATAAGCAATAAACAAACTACCATCCACACATTGCCTCGAATCAATACCAATATCACTTACCAACTGTCCACTAGGGGACCAGTCGTTTAAGACATTAACAGATTCTAGTATTTTTTCCAGTTTTTTCAATATCAACCTTTATCACTTCTGATAAATTTTTAATTCAAGTAAATCTTAATTTTCTTTTCTTCGATAGTTTTCCCTGGAGTTTGTGATTGCTTGTACACCTTTCCCATACCCTCCATCTCTACATCTAACCCTAAGGCTTCCAAAATATACACAGCATCCCTCAGGCCCTTCCCTCTCACATCTGGCACACTATTCTTCTTAATACTTTGAGTTTTTAGAGACATGCTTTTTTCCTTAGGCTTCATCTCTACCCAAGAACCCTTGCCTTGCTCTTCATAGCCAAGCCCTATATACTCTAGTACTTTTTTGTAGTCTGTTTTACTTCCAGACTGAGCATACACAACATTGGGCTTTGTCTCTACATCTACTGGGGCTATTCTCTTTTCATAACCGCACAGTCTTTTCATGACATTCTGAAAAACTGGACCTGCTACTTTTGCACCATAATAGTCTCTTCCTTCTGGCTGATAAACAACTACTATCATAGAGTACTGAGGATTCTTTTCAGGAAAATACCCCGCAAAAGATGCGTTATATTTTTTCTTCTCTTCTTTTTTCCAATACTCCAATCTAGATGTTCCTGTCTTGCCCGCAAAACTCAAACCATCTACTTTCAATTTTCTTGCTGTACCGCTTTCGGCTACCGCTTTCAATAATTCTTGTGCTTTCATTACTGTAGCAGCACTTGCTATACTTTCATTCAGCACCTTAGGTCTGAATTTTATTTTTTCTCCGTTATCATTTACTACCTCACTTACCAGATAGGGCTTCATTAAGCGACCATCATTTGCGATAGCATTATAGTAATTCAATATCTGCAATGGTGTCATCTCCAATTCATAACCATGTGCCATCCAGGGAACCGTTGTCCCTGACCAGTTATTGGGATTGTCCTTAATCCGCTTCATAGGACTTTTAACTACAGGTTTTCTTTCCCCATTTATCTCTATTCCAGTCGAGCTAGTCACTCCTAGCTTCTTCAAGGACTCGTAAAAAGAAGTCCAGCCGTCAAGATTTTTTCCAAATATCTTATGGGCAGCACTTGCAATGCCTACATTGGAAGACATCGCAAAAGCTTCTTTAAATGTCCCAGAAGCCGTACCATGAATCTCAGAATCATACATCATCTGATCATAAAATTTTCTTCTGCCTCCATACATGGAAACCTCGGTATCTAAATCAACCTTACCAGTTTCCATCATCGCCAAAGATGATATCAACTTAAAGGTCGAACCAGGCTCACTCAGAGTTCCCACAGCATCATTATAACTTTCAGTATAACGACCATGTCCATTTGCCCTTAGATTAACCATTGCTTTGATTGCTCCTGTTTTTACATCCATCACCACCACTACGCCTTTTTGCGCTTTATTAGCAATTAGAACATTTTCTAATTCATTATGTGCCACATCCTGAATATGCATATCCAGTGTCGTCACTATATCACCTCCTCTCTCCTGACTCATTTCTGAAGGATCCAGAACTGGCAACCAAATGTCACCAGGTAATCTCCTCATCAATCTCTTCTCTGTAGCCCCACTCAGTATCTTATCAAAAGAACTTTCCAGTCCTACCTTATCTACATTGTCTCTATCTATCCCTATCGTCCTCTTCGCTAACTCTCTGAAAGGCTTTTCTCTTTTGGTATTTCTTTCCCACATGAGACCACCCTTGTACTTTCCGAGACTAAAAAGTGGAAACGTTTTAAGCAACTCCAGCTCCTCTTTAGAAACATTATTCATAAGAGAATAATATCGAGACCCCTTAGCTCTTTCTCTCTCAAAAATTGATCGCCATTCTCTTGCCGTCTTGCCGAAATGTTGGCTCATTTTTTGCGATAGAGCAGATATGTTTTCATTGAAATACACATCTTTTTCTGTCGGGACCAAATCTAGCTTTATGTCAAAATACGGTAAAGATGTTGCAAGCAAATTTCCATGCTCGCAATAAATGTTTCCTCTCTCTCCCTCTACATCGATAAGTTTCACATGCTTACCACCTTCAGCTCTCCATTTATCTCCTTCCACCACAGCTGTCTTCACAACTTTGGCTATTATGATCAATGCTAATACTACAAAAGCAAAGAAGATCAAATAAACTCTTAACAACAGTTCGTTTCTCCTTTCCATTCTACACTTCTATCAGCTTTCCGAGTCTATCAGAACTGGTGCTTTATCATTTTTCTTAAGACCATCTCTTTCTAGCAACTTCGCTAATTGAGATTCAGTACATTGAAAATTTATATCACTTTTTACTTCCTGGTATTGTGACTTAGCATCTTCTACTTCCTTACCCAAAGCACTTATGCTTCTCAACTTTCTTTCTGCCGTATGCGTATTGAAAATATAGACGACACTTAGCAAAGTCAGCAATATTATAAATCCAGTATTTTTTAGAATAATCTTCATTATAATAGTTCGGTTATGAGTTCTACCTGATCCGCTCTCCTACTCGCATCTTTGCACTTCTGGATCTAGTATTTATATTTTGCTCTTCCTCTGAAGGAAGAATTATTTTCTTTATCATTTTCATCGAAGCAAGCGATCTTCCATAATCATCTTTTTCCTCCACACCATCTATGCTACCCGTCTTCAAAAACCTCTTGACCATCCTATCCTCCAACGAATGATAGCTTATTGCAACCATCTTTCCGCCGACTTTCAAAATTCTCTCAACCCCCTCTAACATCTCCCCCAGACAATCCATCTCTTCATTAACTTCTATTCGAAGCGCCTGATAGACCTGAGCAAAATATCTATTCCTATCTCCTACTTTAATTTCCTCAAGCAAATCATTGAGCTGATTCGTCGTATCGATACTCCCAGCCGTCCTTCTTTCAAAAATCATAGAAGCTAGCTTTTTTGAATTCCGTACTTCCCCATACCTAGAGAAGACACTTTGCATAGCTTCTCTTGAGTAAGTAGCCAACAACTCAGCAGCAGTGAAAGAAGAATCACTGTTCATTCTCATATCTAAGTCTGCATCGAACCTGAAAGAAAACCCCCTATAATCAGTATCAAACTGATGCGAAGAAACTCCCAAATCAGCAAGCACACCATCTACCGCTCCTACATCCAACCATTTCCAGAATCTATATAGAAATCTAAAATTAGCCTTGACAAAAGTTATGCGTTCATCTTCTATTCTATTTCGCTCTGCCTCACCATCCTGATCAAAAACAATTAAGGACCCTTTGGCACCTAACCTATTTAATATTTCTTGTGAGTGACCGCCACCACCAAAGGTGACATCCACATATATTCCATTTTTATTTTGTACAAGTTCATCAACTGACTCCCTAAGCAATACTGGGACATGAAAATCACTCATCCTTTACACTAAGCTTTATTTCACCTTGTGTCGTACTGCTACCAAAAACTTCTTCAGCTAATTCTGAAAAATCTTCTGGCTCCTCATCTATCAATTGCTGATAAGCACCTTTAGCCCATATCTCTATCTGATTGAGATATGCAAAGAGTACTACTTGCTTTTCTATACCTGCGTACAGAAGTAGATTTTTGGGGACTAAGATTCTTTCGGAGTTGTCTGCAGCTAACTGCGTTGCACCCCTATACATATATCTTAATGCTTGCCGTGTCTTCTTAATGTTGATGTTTAATTTGGTATGCTGTTTCGTCTTTTCATCCCATACATCATGTGGATATAAAACCAAGTGTTTTTCTATCCCTCTATTGATCACAAACTGATAAGTACCATTCTCGCCACCTGTCGGTGATAACTGCTTGAGTAGATTTGCTGGCAGCTTGATACGACCTTTCGCATCAATTTTTAATTCATACTCTCCAGTTAACTGGTACTTCATTTTATCATTCATTGTGGCCAACACCTCAAATGTAAGAGGCTAATCCACTTTTTCCCACAATCAGGCCAAATTTTCTACAAAAAAACATATGATTTTCTGTAAAGTGTAAAAACCTGTAAGTAAATAACTTACACATTGTATAATATTTACTTATGTAACTCATTGATAATAGGCTGTTTAGCTAAGTATACTTGGATTCTTAGCTATATTGAATTTCATTACACTGTTTAGCTGCTTTGATACAACTAGCTATATAATGTCATTCTAAGACTACTATTTATCAAGAATCTTGAGAGAAGGTTGGTTTGAAAAGCGGCATATATTAACATTAGGCCTTGCTAATCAGCAATAAATGTATTAAATATTATTATAATATGAAATAGCCGATTTATTTTCTTGAACCAGACATTGCAGCGAAGTGGGAGGAAAAACCTTGTTTTCTGGAAAAAATGTAGGCAAAAGCAAGAAATACGAAACAAAGAGACCAATAAGTACTAAATAGCTGAGATGGGGTTATTATTGGGCTGGCGTCTCCAATAACCACAAACCCTGCCCAGTAATATGGATGTCGATATTCCGAATCTACAGATTTTAGATATTCTAGTTTAGCTATGCGCAGGGCTTCATCCTTTCTCTTACCATCTTTGAGTGCTCCATAAAAGGCTTTCATAATCATGGAAGAGCTCTGATCATTAATCTGCCATAGAGTGGATACCACCGAACTAGCTCCTGCTGCAATAAAATTTCTTGCTATACTGATGCCCTCACCAGCAACGAAATTACCGAGTGAGGTTTCACAAGCACTGAGTACGACCATCTTTGCCTTCAGGAGAAGTGCGCCTATCTCATTGAGATATAACTTAGCCTCACTGGCCTGTGGAAGAATTTCCCCATCAGAATCTACTTGTGCAAAAGCTACATAAGAAATACTCTCATTCTTATCTCTGTATATTTTCGCGTGGGTAGCTAAATGAATGATATCATATTTCTCCGCTTGATCTACAAATGAAGACTTGCTGGCGGAATCAGCCAACTCAATATGGCCTGGCAGCATTTCATTTATATGAGCTAGTTCCGACTCAGAATGTGGCAAAGGTCTTAATCCAGTCCTTTCATCTTGTGATCTCCCGACAGAAGAGGAAAATGGGGCCATATAAAGACAGGATAGCTTCCTTTCATCGCTCTGGATCAAGGAATGATCAAAATTGTAAAATGAGGGAGAATAAGAAATCGGAACAAGCTCTAGAAGATACTCCCCAGTAGAAGTTACTAATGCATCAAAAGCAACATCATGAAAACGACCATGAGGAGAGATCAGAAGTTGCTTTGCTTGGCTTAGCAGCTGGACATCAAATTCCAAAAGATTATAGAGCTTACTATATCCTGGCTTCAACCCCAGGTTTTTACTGATTTCGGTAGGAATGCCTCTCAGAGAGTCTGCTGGTATCGTCAGATACTTACTGTCTTTATTATACTCATGATATACATGAACTTTATTCTCAGCTTCCCAAATCGAAAGCAGATATACATCTGTATATATATTCTCAGTACGATTTTGAGGATTCCATTTTCCTACCAAGGCTGAAGATTTCCATTCTTTCTTTAATTCAGACTCAAACAGTCTGTTTTGAATAGAAATCATCGACTGATTAACTGCCAGTCTTTTGATACTATCTTGTTTTCTAACTAGCGACTTATAGTCCTCAGCTTCTTCATGATTGCCTTCTGCTAGTTCAGCATGTACATGATAATTGTTCTTTAATATGACAGACTTATTAGCCTCCATAAAAAAAGGAATCAGACTCTTCTTATCCTCACAATCATATGCGGCGTAGCTAATTGCTTCTAGAACATAAGGAGAATACTTTACTACTAGTCGGTTCTGGTTCTCTTCATTAAGATGTTTGTACAACTGATTATGAAGCTCCATGACTAGCTTTTCTGTATTAGTGATGTAACCACAGCTGTCATTAAGCTCCCTTAAGTATTCGAGTTTCTTTTCTAGTAGTTGGAAATAAAAAGAAAGATCGACTTGCTTACTTGCTTCATACCTAGCCAGTAACTTATTTAAGTCATGGAGTGCTTCTTTAATCCGACCTTCACGATAGCTAATCTTGATAGCAGTAAAATCAAGCTGGGCCAACCTTAGAGCTTTATTGGCCTCCCATTCATTATTCCCTCTGCTATAATTTTTAATGGCATCCTGAGTTCTAGATATCATTGCTTCAGCCTTTTGGTAGGCTCCTTGAATTACAAAATACTCAGCTTGATAACTTAATAATTGAAATCGATCTGGAGAATCAGGAACTGTAAGTCGCTCTATGATTTTAAAATTTTCTTCTAACTTTTTACTGTCTTCTTTGAG
>CALLAE010000076.1 GCA_938002665.1 uncultured Saprospiraceae bacterium
AAAGCCAGGTACTAACAGACAGCCCATAATAAGTACACTTACAACAAGCCTTATTGTATAATGATAACTAACTAACACTACTTCTCAAATATTCTAAATTTCTAACTTCATCTAAGTCTAGAGCCTAAAACATAGACAAGACCACATAATTAGAATGAAAAAGCAAAGATAATTTAATAACGCAAAGCCTAAAACAGGGAAAACTATTGCATTTACTATCACATAACGAAAGATTATATACATAGCTGTCTATTATGTAGCAGCTTTCTTTAAATAATTCCTCGATAGAACCAGGCTAATAATAAACGAAAAATGGCCCGCAACATTTTCGTCGCGGACCATTTAGGCTCTCAAAAGAGCGGAGTTATATTATCATTCTTTATTACAGATCACAACCATTTGCGTCCGTAACAGTGAATATGTAAGTTTCACCACCTTGGGCGCCAGTGAAGGTTACTGAGCCACCGCTAGTAGTTATCTCTTGCGTAGTCTCATTAAGTGTTCCTCCAGTAGGCGAAGTCCATGTTACTGTGTATGGTCCTACACCACCTTCTGCAGCTACTTCTATCTCTCCTTGGTTAAGTTGACATTCGTCTTCTACGACACAAGTACCAGCGATAAGTGCAGGTGGTTCAGTAAGTTCGATATCACAAGTAGACTCACAACCATTAGCATCATAAACAGTTACTGTGTACGTTCCAGCTGTTACTGTAAAGGTAGATTCTGTCTGAGTAGTCAGTCCACCATCTAAGCTATAAGTATAAGGTGCAACTCCTCCAGTAGGTGTTACATTAATAGTTCCAGTCTCACCAGCGCAAAGGATATTAGTTCCTCCTACACCTACAACCGGACTATCTAGATCACATTCTACTGCATCTGGCTCTCCTAGTGTCCATGTCTCTGTAGTTGTACATCCATTAGAATCTGTAACCACTACTACATAAGTACCTGCACTCAAGCCTGTCTGATCTGCATCTCCTGCGATAAGACCTGTTCCATCAGTAGTAGTCCAAGCATAGGTATAATCTCCTTCTGCAAGCCCTTGTCCACCTGAAGCTGTAATATCAATCTCTCCCGTAGGGTCTCCACTAGCAGCATTACAAAGCAACTCTGTTACTACTCCTGAGACAACCACTGGATTCGGTTCTGAAAGTGTATAGCTATCAGCTTGTATACAGCCATTGGCATCTGTTACTGTAACAGAGTAAGTTCCTGCTGTTAAGCCAGTCTGATCAGCAGCAGTTGCTACGATACCACTTCCACCACCTGAAGCAACCCAGTTGTAAGTATAGTCACCTTCAGCACTTCCTTGTCCACCACTTACAGTTATATCTATTGCACCAGTAGCTGGTCCACTTGCATTATTACATTCTAGATCAGTTGCAGATGCCAAAATCGAAATGATAGGTGGCTCTGTCAGTGTCCATGATCCTGTAGCTGTACATCCATTAGAATCGGTTACTACTACTGTATAAGTACCAGCAGCTAAGCCAGACTGGTCACCAGCAGTTTCACTCAGTCCAAATCCATCTGTCGTAGTCCATGCGAAAGTATAATCAGCATCAGTACTTCCTTGGCCTCCTGAAGGTATAACGTCTATAATACCATCTATTGGACCATTTGCTTCATTACATGATAGATCAGTTGTAGCAGCGACAACATTTACTGCAGTCGGTTCTGTAAGTGTCCATGATCCTTCTCCTGTACAGCCATTAGCATCTGTTACCGTTACATTATAGGTACCTGCACTTAGGCCTGACTGGTCAGCAGCACTAGCAACTAGTCCTGAACCATCTGGCGAATTCCAACTATATGTATAGTCACCCTCTACAAGTCCTTGTCCACCACTCGCTGTGATATCTATTCCACCTGAAGGAGCACCGCTACCAGAATTACAATCTAGGTCGGTCTGCGCTCCAGCCACTACTACTGGATCTGGCTCAGTAAGATCAAATATCTCTTGTGCCGTACAGCCATTTGCATCTGTGACTACTACTGTATAACTACCCGCACTTAGGCCAGTCTGATCAGCATCTCCTGCTATCAGTCCACTTCCATCTATCGTAGTCCATGCATAAGTATAGTCTCCCTCTACTGTTCCCTGTCCACCACCTGCTGTGATATCAATGGCTCCATTAGCCACACCACTTGCATCGTTACAGTCTAGGTCAGTAGTCGTTCCTACTATAGTTACTGGGTTAGGTTGTGTAAGTGTATAACTATCTAATTGCATACAACCATTATCATCAGTTACTGTCAGGCTATAGGTTCCTGCAGTCAATCCTGTCTGATCATCTGCACCAGCAACTAAGCCAGAACCATCAGTTGTTTCCCATGTGTAAGTGTATCCTCCTGTGCCACCTGACACTGTGATATCGATAGCTCCATCTGCTGAACCACTAGCATCATTACATGCAAGATCTGTAGCGGATGCTAAGATAGATATGATAGGTGGTTCTACTAATGTAAATGTTTCAGTTGCCGTACAACCATTTGCATCGGTTACAACTACTGTATATGTACCTGCACTCAAGTCCGTCTGATCAGCACCTGTAGCTGTGAGACCTGATCCATCTACTGTTGTCCAAGCATAAGTAAAATCTGTTTCGTCTAGACCTTGACCACCTGAAGGGGTGATGTCTATCTGTCCATCTGCTGGCCCATTGGCTGCATTACAAGATAGATCCACAGTGGTACCAGTAACTGCAACTGGCGTCGGCTCTGTAAGCGTCCAGCTTCCTGTTGCTGTACAGCCATTAGCATCTGTCACTGTTACATCATAGGTGCCTGCAGATAGATTTAACTGATCTGCTTGTGAAGCGACTAGACCTGTACCATCTGCGGTAGACCAAGTATAAGTGTAGTCTCCTTCTACAGTTCCTTGACCACCACTAGGTGTAATGTCGATTCCCCCAGAAGGTGCTCCACTTCCTGAGTTACAATCCAGATCTGTAGGAACTCCCACTACCTCGACTGGTGTAGGCTCTACAATGACAAATTGGGCTGTACCAGTACATCCCTTGCTATCTGTAACTGTTACTGAATAAGTTCCTGCTCCTAAGCCTGTCAGATCTTCTATATCTGAAATATTAGGATCAGGAGTCGGTATGTGATCCCAATCATAAAAATAGGCTGGTGACCCACCTGCTGCTGTAAGATCTACAGCACCTGTCAGTGTCCCGCTCAACTCGTTACAAACTGGTTGAGTTTCCACCCCTGTTACGTTCAAAGGATTTCCATCAGTAGACCCTTCCACATTGACTGTCAGTGGTCCGGTGCAAATCTGCGAATAGGAAATCGTAGTAGTAATGCAAAGTAGCACAACTACAAAAAGTAGATGTTTAATCATTTTAAGCTAAATTATTGGTATGTTTTGTAAGAAAGGGTGGGTTACTGTTATGACAATGTGGAAATACAACATCCCTACCATTTATCTAGTCAGGCAAGATTTTGAATGGCATTTGCAAACTAGCTGCTAAAAATGAGGGCACCTTTATATTCTGATACGCTTAGCTATATTCGCGTATGCTTAAAGTCGCTTTCTCAGATATATATAAGTACAACCTGCCCGAAGGTCACCGCTTTCCCATGATGAAATACGAGCTACTACCTCAGCAATTACTATATGAAGGCACACTGAATGATGAAAACTTTTTCCACCCACTTAAGCTATCTGATGACCAAATATTACTGACTCATACTGAATCATATCTGAATAAGCTAAAGTCTTTAACCTTATCCACTAAAGAAGTAAGAAAGATTGGTTTTCCAGTTACAACTAACCTTATCGAAAGAGGTAGATACATTTCACATGGTACATATGAATGTGCGCTTTTTGCTATAAAACATGGAGTAAGCATGAATATAGCTGGAGGGACACATCATGCATACAGTGATCATGGTGAGGGCTTTTGTGTGCTGAATGATATGGCGATCGCGACACAGCTATTACTCAAGGCAGGGGAAGTATCCAAAGTATTATTTATAGATTTAGATGTACATCAAGGCAATGGCAATGCTTTTATCTTTAGAGACAATCCAGCTGTTTTTACCTTCAGTATGCACGGCGCAAAGAACTATCCTGTAAGAAAAGAGACATCTGATCTAGACCTAGGGGTGCCAGATAGAATAGAAGACCAGTCTTATCTCAGTCTGCTCAGACAACACCTTAGCCCTCTTATAGATAGAGTACAACCTGATATAATCTTCTACCAAGCTGGTGTAGATATACTTGATACGGATAAACTTGGTCGGTTATCTGTTACACAAAAGGGTTGTAAAGAAAGAGATGAGATGGTGTTAGGACTAGCAAAACGGCACACCATACCCATCGTTATAGTTATGGGTGGGGGCTATTCTGAGAAGATAAGTGACATTATAGATGCGCATGCTAATACCTTTCGTACTGCTCAATCCATATTTTTTTAATATCATGCAGCTAGATTACACAGAGAATTATAGTTTGAAGCATATACCAGTTCGCTAAGGAAAATTGAAGCAAGAATTTAAAGTCATACAAGTATTACTACCCTTAGCTATACCTAGAGTATATAGCTACAAGGTAGAAAAATCGTTATGGTCTGGATTACAATTTGGAGTCAGAGTAGAAGTGCCATTGAGAAACAAACTCTATTCTGGGATCTTTATAGAAGAAACTGAAGAAGAAACTGGCACCCTGAGAAAGCTGAGATATATCAGAGCTATTCTTGATGCGAAACCTATTATTACTCCTATTCAGTTCGCTCTGTGGCAATGGATGGCCGATTACTACATGTGCACTATAGGGGAGGTCATGAATGTAGCCCTTCCGACGGGACTTAAACTTAATAGTGAAACAAAATTAATAGCAAGGTCCCACATAGATGATTACATGGGAGAGCTGAATGAGCAGGAGTACTTATTAGCAGAGGCTGTTTCTATTCAGAATGAACTTACCATAAGTCAGGTCCAAGATATACTAGAGAAAAAGACCGTCTACCCTATCATCAAGTCACTCCTAGATAAAGAGATTATTCTTATCAAGGAAGAATTGAAAACTGGATTTAAGGCCAAGATGGAGGATTTTGTTCGTATAGCAGAACCTTACTCAGAGACCAATGGATCACAGAAAGCTTTCGAATTAACTTCTAGAAGCGAAAAACAAACTAGAGCTATACTGAGCTATGCCCAGTTATCCAGAAACTCAGAATGGGTCAATAAAAAGAAGATATACAATCATGCTCAAGTAGATAATACTGTCATAAAAGCCCTAGTATCCAAAGGCATATTTTTACTAGAATCCAAAGAGGTCAGCAGACTGAGTAATGAACTTATTACCCATACGGAACCTCCTCCCCTCAATGAGCATCAGGTAACTGCTCTTGCTGAAGTCAAAGAACATTTTCTGACTAAAGATAAAGTTCTGCTTTTTGGTATCACGGGTAGTGGTAAGACTAGGATCTACATTGACCTTATAAAAGAGACGCTTTCAAAAGGTGAACAGGTTCTATACTTGTTACCAGAAATAGCCCTAACTACTCAGATCGTAGATAGACTTATGACTCTCTTTGCTAATGACATAGGCGTTTATCATAGTAAGATGAGCAATAACCAAAGAGTGGAGCTGTGGAATGCTTCTCTTAATGGCAAAGGACTCATCATGGGTGCTCGTTCTAGCATTTTCTTGCCCTTTAAAAAACTAGGCCTCATAATAATAGATGAAGAACATGACCCATCTTACAAACAATCTGACCCAGCCCCGCGATACAATGCACGTGACACCGCCATCTATATGTCTAATTATTACAAGTGCAAAGTTCTTCTAGGTACGGCCACTCCTGCGCTAGAAACTTACCTTAATACACAGCGCTCTAAATATGGACTTGTCAAACTCCTAGAAAGACACGGAGGCTCTGTACTACCAGATATAGAAATAGTAGACCTCAGAGAAAAGTACAAGAAGAAAGAAATGACTTCTATGTTTTCCAAGGATATAAAAGATGCGATTAACCAGGCGCTTGCTAACAAAGAGCAAGTCCTCATATTCCAAAATAGAAGAGGTTACTCCCCCACTCTCCAATGTAAGGTATGTGACTTTCATGCGGAATGCCCTAACTGTGATGTCAGCCTGACAGTACATCAGTTCTATAAAGAACTCAGATGTCATTACTGTGGATATCGTCATAAGACGCCACATATCTGCCCGCAATGTGGTTTTGACCAGCTAGATAAGTTAGGCTTTGGTACCGAGAAAATAGAAAATGAAATTAAGACGATCTTCCCTAAGGCTAAATGCGCAAGGATGGACTTCGATACAGCTAAGACAAAAAATGCCTATGACCGCATACTGACCTCATTTAGACAACATGAGATAGATATACTAGTAGGAACACAAATGGTAACTAAGGGTCTAGACTTCGATAACATCTCCGTGGTAGGAGTACTGGCAGCTGACAAAATCTTATACTTCCCAGATTACAAAGCTAACGAGAGAGCTTTCCAACTCTTTACCCAAGTAGCAGGAAGGGCAGGAAGAAGAAAGAAAAAAGGCCGAGTCATAATACAAACCTATAATCCCACACATCCAGTTATCCTGGAAACCCAGAGTTATAATCATAGTGCATTTTACAAAAGAGAACAGCTAGAACGAAAGCAGTTTGCTTATCCCCCATTTTTTAGGCTTATCCAGATTACTTTAAAACACAAAAAAGCAGACGTCGTAGAAACTACTGCGCAGGTATTTGCTAAAAAACTGAAAGCCAAGTTAGCGAATAGGGTGATAGGTCCTTCTGTCCCTGGCATCTCCAGAATCAGAGGCTTCTACATCCAGAATATCCTTATAAAAATGGAGAAGAATACTGAAAGTATTAGCACCATAAAAAAGCTAGTAAGAGAACTGAAATCAGAAATTCTTTCAATGAATGGCAGGAAATCGGTCCGTATACTATTAGATGTAGACCCTTAGCAGATATTCCATATTGTAAGCTGTTTGTCATATTTCCAACTATCGTGTCACGGTAATTGTATAAACACTAATGTTGTTTTATTACCCAGATAGAAAGCCATGTGTTTTAGTCAAAAGTTAATTGTTCTGCTATTTTGCTGTATGGTAGGTACTCTTAGTGCCGAAAAACCTATAGTATCCGTCGATGTTATCAAAGAAAAACTGAAACGATCTACAGTCCAGTCAGATAAAGAAAAATTCTTAGAGCAGATAATTGCTTCATACTTAACTACCGATATCGACAGTGCCCTCTATTATTCTGATATCTATAGATCCACTTTTGTAGAGACCGAAGCTGGCATCTACGAATGCAATTATTATAATCTACTTAGTCGCATTTATAAAGAACAACATAATCTGATCCTCTTTCAAGAACAAAGTTCCAAAGCCTTAGAGTGCTATACTAGTCACAATGATTCTGAAAACATAGCAAAATCGCATGTTGAGCTGGGTATAGCATATGCTTATCAAGGAAAGATAAAAGAGGCTGTAAAGAATTTCGAGGAAGCTAAGTCAATGTTTATAGATCAGAAAGATTCCCTCTCTGCAGCCGAATGTGCAATGCACCTAGGTACAACTAATATTATGCAAGGTGAAAAAGACAACGGGCTGGCAGACTACTTTGAAGTCTTAAACTATTACGAGAAAATAGGTCACGAGGAGGAACTAGGAAAACTATGCAACAATATAGGACTAGTATATCTCAGTCTTAACCAACCAACCGATGCTTTACACTATTTCCAAAAAGGTCTTGCTTACTCTGAAAAATCCGAAGATCTATTTGTGACCTCTCAAATATTAGCAAACATAGCTGGCTGCTACAAAGAGAATAAGGAATACAATATTGCACTTGGCTATTTATCCAAAGGACTGACCATAGCTGAAGAGATAAATTCTGCCTACTCCCAAGCTGTTTTCTATCAAGAAATAGCCGCAACAAAATTCCACTTAGACCAAGATTATGAATCTCTAGATGCGGTCAACAACTCCTTAGAGTTATTTGAAAAAATGAATAACATCGATGAGATTGCTAATACCTTAGTACTAAAATCTAACATACTACTAGACCTAAGCAACTATCAAGCAGCTCATGAAAGTTGTAAGAAGTGCTATCAGATAAGTAAAAAAACCCAAACCTTAGAAGTACAAAAAAGAGCACTGGACTGCATTAGTAAAACCTCAAATGCACTAAAGATATACCGCGAAGCTTATGAGTATCAGAAGGAGTACATCACAGTAAGTGACTCGTTACAGAGGATAAGCTCTCGTGAAAAGCTAGCTGCAACCGAGAAAAGAAATCAGTACCAGAAAGAAAAAGCACTCTTAGAACAGAAAAACCTACTAAACGAATCTTTACTAAGAGAAGAAAAAAACAACACAAAGATTTTTGCTCTACTGAGTATAGTATCCTTGCTAGGGCTTGGCTTTCTAGCGTTTGTTTACAGAAGTGGAAAAAAATATACTTCTAGGATAAAAGAGAAAACAGTAGTGATAGAGAAAAATAATCAGGAATTATCTAAGCTAAACAAAGAGTTAGGTAATGCTAATACCAAACTAAACAACTTCACCTCTGTAGCCGCACATGATCTAAAGTCTCCTATCAGAACCATAGCTAGTTACTCTGGCCTGCTGATGATGCGGAACAAAGATAAGATGGATCCTAAGGATCTGGAAATGCTCGGTTTCGTATCTCAGAATGCAAAGCAGTTGACAGAGATGATAGATGACTTACTAGCTTTCTCTAAAATCAATGACGATCTCGGCCCAGCTGAGGTAGTAGATGTGAACAAAGTAGTTCAGATTGTAACAAATAATCTAGGAGCGAAGATAGCAGAAGAGAAAGTGATGATCCAGACTAATGGAGATTTACTAAAAGTAAGAGCACATACTAACCTTCTTACTCAGTTATTCCAGAATCTGATTTCTAATGGTATCAAATTCAGAAAAGTAGATCAGCTTTCTAAGATTGTAATAAGAAGAGAAAGCGTAGAAGAAGATAGGATAACGTACTCTATTTCTGATAATGGCATCGGTATAGAACCGAAATATTTCGAAAAAATATTTACCATCTTCCAGCGCTTACATAACAAAGACAGCTACGAAGGTAGTGGCATCGGTCTGGCTACTTGTAAGAGTATCATTGATTATTATGACCAAAAGATCTGGTTAGAATCTGAGGTGGGCAAAGGCACAAGCTTTTTCTTTAGCTTACCTAAAGCCTAAGCTACTTTTGGAATAGCTCTGGAAAAACCAACTGGGCTTTGAGAATAAATGAGACGCTATCTGATACCCATAGCTCCCCTCTCTTTATCATTTGTAATACTGCTGTAGGTTTCTTCACTAGGACTTCTATGTCTTCCAGCTCATCTAGATTCTGTTCTGAATTAAAACTTAGATTCTTAGCTAGATAGCCATAAACGATCTGGGTAGATTTTGTAGGAATATGAGATATTCTCCCTAGCGAAATGAGTTGTTCTTCTGTTACCAGGATACCTGTCTCTTCTTCTAGTTCTGCTATAGCTGATTCTATGGGGGATTTACCTTTTTGAAGAAAACCTGCGGGCAGCTCTATCATGATCTCCCTCTGGCCATGCTTATATTGCTGGACTAAGACAATATCTCCTTCTGTAGTGAAAGGCAAGACCATGGCGACATCTTGCAAGGTGGTCAGATAATAATCATCTACTAGTGTTCCATCAGGCAACTCTACCTCATGCTTTTCTATAGGAAACCAAGGACTCGGCGAAACATCTATGACTTTCTTGGTCGTCCATTTTTTCATCGATTACCTTCTCTTTCCTAACCCTAATATCCTAGAAACCCATAGTATCAAAATGGCTCCCACTGTAGCTGATAGAACCATACCTACTATATTCTGTGGTAAGGTAACACCAAACTGGTTCTCCACAACCTTCACAATTCCAGAGCCAGCGTTAATACCTAACAAACCAAAGAGATAACCTCCCACAACACCGCCTGCTATACCTAAGAGTGCATTGACAGCAAAGCCAAAACTGTCTCCTTTCATTATTCTAGCTGCCAGCGTTCCCGCCAAAGCACCAACTAAAATCATTATTATCCATTGCAATACATCTCCTTGAAGAACGTCCATCTATCTATTTTTTTGGCAAATATAAACTAAGTCTATAATAATGAACTAAAGCATTAAGCATTGCAAGCTACCAACCTAAGTTAGGCTATTACTGAAAAGTAACTTCCTTTTCCATCATCATATCCCCTTCTCTTATTATGGTGATAGTAATGGTTTCTCCTGGCTCAAAAGCACTTAAGGCTTTCATATAAGTCATCATATCTACTATTTGGAGATCACCCATTTTGCGGACTATATCTCCTTTCTTAAGTCCAGCCACAAAAGCTGTCTTGCCTTCTCTGACCCCATCTATGCGCATACCCTTCCCATCATAGAGATAATCTGGTATGACTCCTAGGGTCACCTTCCATTTCGGAACACTTTGGGTTTCGTCTTTAGTCTTGGTAAATTTCAGTTTGCCTGACTCATCTGCATTCATCACTATGATAGATATGAACTTGATAATTTCTTTTAGTCCCTTGAAATTGATCTTATGTGTATCGTCTGTAGGTCTGTGATAATCTTCGTGCTGTCCTGTAAAGAAATGTAGCACAGGTATATCCTCAAGATAAAAACAGCTGTGATCAGAAGGGCCTAGCCCAGACTCATTCAGAGTGAACTTAAAAACTGGTGACCGTACACCATGCAGCAGGTCATTCCATACTGGAGAAGTTCCTGTGCCGTAGATAGCTAGTTGTCGCTCATCATTTAGTCTACCCACCATATCCATATTCACCATAAAATTGATATCGGCTAATTCTAGAGGGCTATTGTCCACAAAGAAATTTGAACCCCATAGTCCTTTTTCCTCACCAGAAAAAGCAACAAAGAGTAAATTGTTTTTCATTGGTATATCCTTAAAGTACTCTGCGAGGGCAAGCATCGCCGCTACTCCAGAGGCATTATCATCAGCGCCATTGTGGATAGCAGGTGGGCCAGTATATAAGGAGCCTTCTTTCCCATAACCTAGATGATCATAATGAGCTCCGATGATGACTGTCTGAGCAGCCCCCTTATCCATATAAGCAACTACATTTTTACCCCTCACAACGGGGTCATTAGGATTAGGTTCGTCGGCATGCGGGTTAGATCTTATTGTCTTTTTAAAGTACTGGTAATAAGGCTCATCTCCGTCAAATAATCCTTTCAGACCCATCTGGATAAAACGTCCAGATATATATTCCGCAGCCAGTGCCTCCCCTTTTGTACCAGTTTCCCTACCCTCTAGTTTGTCATCAGCTAGATAACTCACATCTGCTTCTACCTTCGGCGCGAATGAGGAAGCTATAGTAGCCGGCTCAGTCTGTGGAATGACTTTATCTAGTTGCTTAGTAGATTTGCAAGATCCTAAGAAGACCAAAAACGCTAAGAATGAAAGCTTAAATATGTTTATTTGCATTGATTTTAGAATCTAATTATCAAATACGGTATTCAAGCATAAAGAAAATGAAATATCCTTACTTCTTCTTAGTTATAGCCTGCTGCTTAATCCTAAGCTGCAAAACCAACAAAACCCCACCAGGCTCACATGATGCAAATTCTCAGCATGAACATTATTCAGAAAACGAACCTCATGACGAACACAAAGTGCATAGTCATAAAGAAGCACCGAAAGTGAATGAAGCGACAAAAGAGCATAATCATGATGAAGCGAACAGAAGCAAAAAAAGAGATAGTGGCCACGGGCATGGCTCTATAGATCCGGGAGTACAGACTGTGCACTATGAGAAAGAAGTACACTTGACTAATATTCGTCAGTTGACCTTTGGAGGAGATAATGCGGAAGCTTATTGGAGCTTTGATGACAAGAACTTAGTTTTTCAGGCAAAGAATGAAGCCTGGGGAGTAGAATGTGATCAGATCTATTACTTGGATCCATATAGCGATGCCATTTCTAAAGCGTTCAGGCCAAGTCTACTGAGCACAGGAAAAGGCAGAACGACTTGTTCTTATTTTATGCCAGGAGACAAGTCCGTCATATATGCCTCTACTCATCTAGATAATGATGCTTGCCCTCCTGAACCTCAAAGAAGAGCAGATGGAAAGTATGTATGGCCTATATACGAGAGCTTTGACATATTCACAGCGGACCTTGACGGTAATATTCTACAGCAGTTAACTGATACGCCAGGCTATGATGCGGAAGCCACTCTAAGCCCAGATGGCAGCCTCATCGTTTTTACTTCTATCAGGTCAGGAGACCTAGAATTATACACCATGAAAACTGATGGCTCAGATGTGAAGCAGGTCACCAGCGGCCTTGGCTATGATGGAGGTGCTTTCTTTTCACCTGACGGGAAAGAACTGATCTTCAGATCCTCCAGACCACAAACTGAAGAGGAAATTACAGAATACAAAGAGCTCCTAGCTGAAGGCCTAGTCAAGCCAACTGAAATGGAATTATACATCTGCAACGTGGATGGATCTAATCTGAGACAGATTACTAAGCTGGGTAATGCAAACTGGGCACCTTTCTTCCATCCTAGCGGAAAGAAAGTAATCTTCGCCTCTAATCATAATTCTAAGAGAGGCTTTCCTTTCAATCTTTTTATGATCAATGTAGATGGCACAGGGCTGGAGCAAATTACCTTTGATAAGACCTTTGACAGCTTCCCTATGTTTTCTTACGATGGGACCAAGTTAGTTTTCGCTTCTAATAGAAACAATGGTGGTACTAGGGATACTAATTTGTTTTTGGCAGATTGGGTGGAGTGATGACAATAAGTGAAAGTCAAATTTCACCGATGACATTCCCATAGGAATAAAAAAAAGAGGCTGAAATCATCTTATGACTCAGCCTCTTTTTTATTTTATTTTTCTATCTCTTATGACCTGAATGGATTACTATATCTGGCATCCGTCGTCAAAGTCCTACTAGTGAGAGTTCTTAAGAAAGCTTCCATAGCATCTAAATCAAACTCTGTCAAATCCATCTTAACTGGGGCACCGTTTCTCTTCAGCTTTGTATCCAAATCCGTATGATTTTGCACACCATCATTATAGTGCTCTAGCACTTCGCGTAGCGTCTCGAATCTTCCATCATGCATGTAAGGGGCTGTAAGCTCTATGTTTCTTAGAGAAGGAATACTGAACTTTCCACTGGCAAAACCCTTATCCTCATACTCCATATCTAAACCGATGTTAGTTGTACCAGCAGTAACAGCATAGGGATTATTAAATGTACTAGTAGGCGAAGCAAAGTTGACTCCATTATGACATGATGAGCAGTTTGTCTCTGCACTAAAAAATAGAGCCATCCCGTGCTTTTCAGTTTCTGTCATATCAGCAAATCCATTTTCTAAGCCTTCATCAAATTTAGAATCTCTCTTAAAGATAGACCCTACGAACTGCGAGAGAGCTCTCTCTATCTTGTCCTGAGTTATAGAAGCTGTTCCATAAGCTGCTGTAAACAATTCTTTATAATAAGCTTCTGCTCTTAATTTTTGGATAAGATCCTCAGAAGATTCCATACCCATTTCTATGTGGTTAAATACAGGCTCTAAGGCTAGCTGATGTAAAGACCCTGCTCTTCCATCCCAAAAGAAATTTCTTTTAGCAATAGGATTAGCAATAGACATGGAGTTTCTTATTGTCTTCTGACCTCCAAAACCTTCACTTTTTGCAAAAGAATCCGCAAAACCTTTTTCTTGCTGATGACAACTGGCACAAGCAATAGAATTATTGGCAGACATTCTATTATCATAGAATAAGACCCTACCAAGAGTTACAATCTCATCGCTTTCTAACAATAAATCTACATTTTCAGCCCCCGGAAGGACGACTTGGCTATTGGCATTGGTCTCTATTTCATTATTACCTACAGTCACGACCTGTGGTAGTACAAATGATTCCAACTCGTCCATGACAGACATATAGTTGTATGGCTCATCTGGAAGTACTGGACTGTGATCCGTAGAAGAAACAGGGTCATCTTGACAAGAAAAAGCAAGAATACCTATGAAAGTGAGACTAATGAAAAGTTTTAGTTTGTTCATCTTAATCAATTATAAAGTCTATTTAAGATTCTATGATTTAGTATTAACGCTTTAAGTTATTACAAATTATTCAAACCCTACAAGTTTAACTATAGATGTGTCACCAAAAACAAGCCTATTGGGGGTATAAACTCCACTATGCTCTGATCACCAGATACGCCTCCTAGTGCAAAAACGAATTGGATTTCAGTGCATAAAGACACCTGTGGAGTCAGCTTATAACCTACCCCCCAGCCAGCATTGAAGGCTATATAGGCTTCCTGAAAAAAGGGGATGTCTTCATCTGGCTTGTTTAGAAATCCTGACGAAAACATCATATTCTGAGAAAAATAATGATAGAACTTTTCGTTTACTTCCTTATATCTGGCATACCCAAAGACCAAATTCGTATAAAATTCATCCCGGCTAAACCCAAAAGGATCATCATTTCCTTGGTCTATTTTTCCAGCTCCTAATTGCATATTGAATAAATGGCCTGCACCACCACCCATAAACTTAAACTGAAACGGTCCAGTCTGATCTATCCTCTGCGAGAAAGGCATAAACTGAGAAACCATGCCAGTAATATTGAATCCAAGCATGCGGATTTTATTTTTACCAAAATCAGTATCTCCTATATAATTTTCTTCTTGAGCTGATAACAGAACAATGAGAAAACAACTCAATACCACAATAACCAATCTCCTCATCTTACTTCAGTTTATAGTTTACATATAGTTGTAAGGGCGGAGATATGCTAAACTCTGAAGCTTGACTGTCAGTGGTCCTTTCATCAGGAAAACCGTTGATATCAGAAAATCTCTCAGTTGTATCAAATAACTTATAGATATAGGTCAGATTAGATTCTGTAGACAAGTAGAACCTTTCTCCTATAAATAGTCGAATGCCTAAAAAGGGACTAGCTCCAAGACCTATCACTCTTTGATCTATAGTAGAATCGAAGCCGTTACTAAAAACTGTTACATCTGCTTTCAATAAACTTCCTACAGCATCTATCCCATAATAGAACTGCCATTTGTTATCCAATGGTGCATGAATCTCGATTCCCAATTTAGTGAAGTAAGACTGCTGTGTGGTCTGTCTCTCAGCAAAACTAACATTGTCAAAGAAAGAATTAGAAGTCCCCTTAACTCCAATGCCAACCCTAAAAGCAGATTTCTGCTGAGTAAATCTGAAAAAAATCGGTAAATCTTCAGCATCTAAACTGGAGCCATTCCCAGAAAAACTAGAAAGAACGGAGGTAACATTTATACCAATATCAAAACCTTTGGAAGAAGTGACGTAAGGCTCAGACTCTTGACTCAAAAGGATAGAAAAACTCATGCTCAGTAAAAGCACAAGACCTAGGAATGGTGTTCTCATAAATTAATCCTTTAATTAATACAACAACAAAGTAGTAAATTATATTAAACACTAAAATAGCCGTTGGAGAATTGCGAAAAAACATCCCGTCCTTTAACTGCATATTCACTCATTAATAAACGCGTTATTCATAAAGTTAGTACAGCAAGCAGGATTCAAGTATGCAAGATGAATTAAAGCAGAGCTCTCTCTATCATCCTATAAAGTCAACATAATTTTCCAAAGTAATGACCTCGGTTGTATGTTCAGGATAAGCAGTCAAAAATGATTTCGGAAAACGCTTTTTACTTTTTTTCCATTTGAATTCATAAGCTGCTAAAATGCCATCTAGCTCCTCGATATAATCTATTTCGGCTTGATCATGCGTGCGCCAAAAGTATCTAAGGACATGCCTACCCGCTTCACTATTCTTTTTCCATCGCTCTACAAGCAAATGATTCTCCCACAAGGCCCCTTTGTCCTGCCTGAATTCTAGATAGTTAAAATTATTGATGAGTATGTTTCTGATGCCATTATCATAGAAGTAATACTTCTTTCCTTTCTTCAATTCATTTCTCAGATTTCTACTAAAAGCTGGCAACCTGTAGATCACAAACATCTTCTCTAAGATGTCTAAATATTTTTCAACAGTTGCTGGATCTATGTTACCTATTTTCTGCGCTAGCTCATGATATCGCACTTCACTACCTAATTGTAACGCGAGTGCGATGAGCAACTTCTGTACAAAACTAGATTTCTTAATCCCGTCAAAAATCAAAATATCTTTATACAAGTAGCTATTACTTAGTTCTAGCAATACCTCTCTTTCTCGACCTGGATTATTGATTACCTCTGGATAACTGCCATAGATAAGTCTTGTCTCCAGTAATCGTTTTTCTTCTATAGTAGAGCTATGTACGACGAGTTCTTTATGGCTAATAGGAAAAAGCTTAAATTCCACTTTCCGTCCAGTAAGTGGCTCATCTAAGGCATTATGTAGATCCATAGAAGACGAGCCAGAAAGTATCACTTGCAAGTCTGAATAAGTATCATATAGCAGCTTTATCTTGTGGCCTATTCCTGCTATTTGCTGGGCTTCGTCTATTATTACTAACTTAGCTTTGACACCTATTATGGATCGCAGTTCAGTACTTGTCTTCGCTCGTTCTATAGCAGCTTTTATATCTCCTTCATCTGCATTGAGCCATTGTCCATTCTTATGTTTAGCTAAAAGAGATTGTAGCAATGTCGTCTTACCCACTTGTCTGGGACCAAGCAAAACAATAACCTTCGCTTTAAAGAGCTGGCTTTCGATTCTATGGTATAATAGTCTAGTAATCACAGTGGTCTAAATTTATAGCTTAATCAAGCTAAATCATAATTTTAGGCGTAGTATTCTGATTATAATCATAATTTTAGGCGTAATATTCAGAATATAATCCTAATATTAGGCAAAATATTTAGAGTACAATGCTAACATTAGGCGGAATATTCAGATTCTTTATCCAAATTATAAGCCTACTTTCTCTCTTACGACCCTATTCTTTCCCGTATTAGCAAGTAGATAATTCTGAGTAGATAATACCCCATCCGAGTCCTTATTCCTAAACTTGACTAAATTTACTATCTCACAAGCCAGCCCTCAGAATATGAATAAGCTCCTACCAACTATAGTTATTTTCCTACTTACCCTCAACCCGACCTATAGCCAACATACCTTTTCTATAATTGCAGTAGATACCCTGACTAAGGAAGTCGGTTCTGCAGGCGCAACCTGCATACAGGGTAGCGCTCAGTGGGGCGGCATAGATACTATTATCAATAAACTCATCCCAGGCAGAGGTGGTATCAATTCACAAGCCTGGGTCTGTATCCCTAACATAAACATGAACAATGGCATAGAACAGCTGCGCTCTGGATCTAGCCCAGAAGAAGTGCTAGGATGGCTGCTTGCTAATGACCAATGCAGCGCTGCAGGTTTCAGCCCACAGTCTAGGCAATACGGAATAGTAGATTTTGATACTAATGGCAGTCCTCGAGCTACTGCTTTTACAGGAGATAACGCGGATGACTACAAAGGTCATATCACAGGACCTAACTATGCCATACAAGGAAATATCCTCTTAGGCCCAGAAGTTCTAGAAGGTATGGAAGCTGGCTTCAATTCCATAGATGGTCCTCTGCACGCCAAACTGATGGCCGCTATGCAAGGTGCTAAGATACAGGGCGCAGACTCTCGCTGCCTACCCTTCGGCACCTCCTCTACCACAAGTTATCTTAAGGTCACTAAGCCTACAGACGAAGAAGGCAAACCCTACCTGTCGCTTAACATTGCAGAGTCTCTACCAGGAATAGAACCCATAGATGAATTGCAGCAGCTCTATGATACCTTCTTAGAAACAACCAGTACTAATACCATACCTACAGATCTGGTAACAATATACCCTAACCCAGCTCAAGGCAAAATTTATATCAAAGGACTAGATAAAAAAGCAATCAGGAAAAAATCGCTATACGACTTAGCTGGACAGCTCCTAGATTCATCTAGTACAAAAGATAAGTTTATGGATATTTCAGCATATGTTTCAGGTGCTTATTTACTAAAGGTAGAACTTGCAGATGGCCACACTGAGAGCATCCAATTTCAGATAAAATAGCACCAACTTTATGAAAAAGATATCCCTACTCTTATTCCTCATCATATGCTTAAGCTCTTGCAAAGAGGAAAAAGCATCTACTGTCACAAGCAATAAAGAAAAGCTAAGTTTCTCAGAGAGTGAGACCATCAGTGGCGAGACTATAAAAGCTCATATGGCTGAACTTGCTTCAGATAGGTATGAAGGAAGAATGCCTTGCATGAAAGGTGGTAAAATGGCAGTACAGTATCTAGAAGATCAGGTCAAGAAAATGGGCTTAAAACCAGGTAACAAGGCCTCTTACCTACAAGATGTTCCTCTACTCACCTTAGAAGCTGACATAGAAGAAAAGATGTACATCAAGGGTGGCACGAAAGACCTCATCTGGAACAAAGGGACAGACTTTGTTCTGCATTCAGAAAGAAAAGAAGATAAAATCTCCTTGGATAATTCAGAGCTGGTTTTTTGCGGTTATGGCATTATAGATGAAAAGAAAGGCTGGAACGATTACGCTGGTATAGACATGAAAGGTAAGACCGCTGTCATCCTTATCAATGATCCTGGCTATGGTGGTGATGATCCTGAATTTTTCAAAGGAGATATAATGACCTATTCCGGAAGATGGGATTATAAATATGACATGGCGGACAAAGCAGGCGCAGACGGCCTACTCATCATACATACCACCCCGACTGCAGGCTACCCTTGGTTTGTGGTAGAGAGTTCGTGGACAGGACCGCAACAAGGCTTATCTGGCATAGACAGGTCTAAGGATTGTAGTCTGAAGGGCTGGATACACTTGACAAAAGCCAGAGCACTTTTTGAGAATAGTGGATTAGATTTTACTGAGCAGATGAAAGCTGCCCGCAAGCCTGGCTTCAAACCCGTCCCACTTAATGCAACAGTAAGTGCAGGTATAATGAATAGCTACAAAGAATGCATTTCGCAAAATGTCATCGCCCATATACCGGGCTCCAAATATCCAGAAGAATATATCGTCTACACCGCCCACTGGGACCACATCGGTATCGGTAAGGTAGTCAATGGCGACTCTATCTACAATGGAGCACTAGATAATGCCAGTGGAGTAGCTACTCTGCTTGCCATCGCCGAAGCCTTCCAAGAGCCTGAGAATAAACCCGAACGCAGTGTGGTCTTTCTCTTTGTAACAGCTGAAGAGCAAGGCCTACTAGGCTCAGAATATTATGTAGAAAATCCTACCTTCCCACTCTCCAAGACCGTCTGCAATCTTAATATGGATGGGGTTAATCCTGCTGGCCTAATGAAAGACCTGACCATCACTGGGAAAGGACATTCCAATATGGATGAATATGCTGAAGCGGCTGCCAAAGCACAAGGCAGGTATGTCATGGCAGAACAAGAGCCAGAAAAAGGTTACTTCTTTCGTTCAGATCATTTCAACTTTGCTCGTAAAGGTGTTCCTGCACTCTATGCAGAAGGTGGCTATGACCATAAGGAAAAAGGCAAAGCTTACGCAAAAGAACTCAAGGATGAATTTGTAGCAACAAAATATCATGCACCTGCTGATGAATTTGATCCAGAGACCTGGGATATGGATGGCATGATACAAGATGGCAGCCTTTATCTAAAAATAGGTAAAACCTTAGCCAACTCTAGAGCTTGGCCGAGCTGGTATGAAGACTCAGAATTTTCTCGTAAGCCCTAAATCTTATCTATGAAAAAGATACCACCATTTCATGTTGCCATACCGGTACATGACATCCCACTAGCACGTGCTTTCTACAGAGATGTACTTGGTTGCCCTGAGGGTAGATCAGATGAAAAATGGGTAGATTTTGATCTCTATGGTCACCAGTTTGTCATTCATTACAAGCCTGCAACAGGAGCCATTATACATACCAATAAAGTAGATGGTCACGCAGTACCGGTTCCTCATTATGGTGTGGTACTAGAATGGGCGGACTGGGAAGAACTGGTTGCTAGATTAAAAGCACATGGCCAAGAATTTGTCATAGAACCTTATATCCGTTTTGAAGGCCAAGCTGGTGAGCAGGCCACCATGTTTTTTCTAGACCCTTGTGGCAATGCCCTAGAATTCAAAGCTTTCAAAGACCTCAGTCAAATGTTTGCCAAATAACCTATACCATGAAGACAATCTATCTCAAAAAGTACGGAGCTGCTGAAAAGGCATTCGAAATAAAAGACAGTGCCATCCCTACTCCTGCACCGAGTGAAGTGGTTATCAAGAACCACTGCTTTGGACTCAACTTTGCAGATGTGGTAGCCAGAAGAGGCCTCTACCCTGATGCCCCTAAGAATCCGGCAGTCTTAGGTTATGATGTAGCAGGTCATATATCAGCAATAGGTTCTGAGGTCCAAGGACTCAAGGTGGGTGATCGTGTGGCTGCTCTGACTAGATTTGGTGGTTATGCTGAATATTCTAAGACGATGTCAGAAGGTGTTGCGGTACTACCAGCTTCTATTTCTTATGAGCTAGGGACGGCACTTGCGACCCAGGCTTGCACTGCCTATTACAGTGCTGTACATTGTATCAATCTGGTAGAAGGAGATAAGGTCCTCATACAAGCAGCTGCAGGAGGTGTAGGTAGTATCCTCACACAGATCGCTAAGCACAAGGGCTGTATCGTCTACGGCACTGCATCCTCCCGGAAGCAAGAGCTTATGAAAAATAATGGCGTCGACCATCCCATAGATTATACTACTGAAAATTTTGCTGAAGTTATCCATAAGCACTTGGGTGGCAATGAGCTAGATGTGGTTTTTGATAGTATCGGGGGAAAGGCCTTTATGCAAGGCTGGAAACTCCTCAAGCCAGGTGGCGTAATGGTCAATTATGGTGCGGCTGCGCAGGTGGCTGGTAATAATAAGCTCAAAAGCTTGGGAGTGGTGGCTGGCTTTGGCATCTTCTCTCCCTTACAGTTACTTATGAGCTCTAAATCTATGGTCGCAGTGAATATGCTCCGCATAGCTGACCACAAGCCTAGCTTGTTTAAAAAGATTTTTGAAGGAGTGATGAGTATGGCTGAAGAGGGCATCATTCAGCCTATCCTAGACAGCACCCATGATGCTAGCGAAATAGCTGCTGCTCATCAGCATCTAGAGAGCAGAAAGTCTGCAGGTAAAGTAGTGATGAAGTGGCAAGAGCTTTCTCTCTAATTAGTAGTTTAGATAAGATTCTACTTCTTCTTTAGTAACATAAGGGTCATCTAGCTTATAAGCTTTGGCTTGACTGAATAAAGTATCCAGCAGTACTTTTTTCTTACCAAGAAAGTTCAATTCTGCTTTTCTAACAGAGCTATCTTTCGCCAAGCTGTTCAGCCTGCCTTTTAGCTTTTCGATCCTCTGTTCATATTCTCTCAACTCAGACTCCCAGCTCTTTTTCTTGTAATAAAATTGCTTGGTCAAAAACTTATACTCCTCTTTGGGAAGACTGATTTTCCTCTGCAACAGACTATCTAGGCATAGAAACTCTAGCTTTGACAGATTATACACAAGACGCTGCTCCAGCTGATGTACATCATGCAAAGCAACAAGAGGAGCTATTAAGATATCATAGATCGTATCTTGCTCAAGTTCCGCTTTAACTTCTGAAATCTCCAACCTCTCCTTCGAGCTACAACTTAACCCAAGTAGCAGCAATAAAAGACAACCAAAATTTTGAATCATAGTATTTTTAATGGAGGGGATTATCCAATAAGTCTGAAGCTATTACTTCAGCACGATTACTTTCTCATTGAAAACAGAAGCGCCATTAGCGTTTCTGACTTTTACAAAATAAGTTCCAGCGGCTAAGGTATTGTGACTAAGGCTGATTCTGTCTTTATCACTAAGACTAGCAATATAGTCTGTAGATACAAGCCGTCCTTGGAGGTCAAAGAGCAAGACCTTAACGTCATCCATTTGGTCTCCAGAGTAACTTAAGCCGACTTGATCGCTAGTAGGATTTGGCGTGATGGTGAAATTACTATGAGGATTGTTTATAGATCTCTTATCCCAAAGCATATCTCCATCAAATTTCGTAAGATAATAGGGTAAAGGAGCTACAGTATCACTGTTTGGAAAATGGAGAATAAAAATATTATCGTCATCATCCATAACCACTTCAGCAATCCTGCCATCATCAAGAACATCTAAGGGCAGATATCCTGCTTCTGCAAAACTAGTATCTATGTGCCCGTTCTGATCAAATTTTAAAAATCGATAATTCTCCCCATCATGCTGCTGGGTAGACTCATTAAAGTCGTACATCACATTAATGCATATGACTTCATCTGAGGGACCTACTTGAAACCACCAATAGTTAGACTCATAACAATCATCAGCTTTATTTCGCAATCTGCCATTGTCTCCATAACCCACTAGTGGTTCTCCGTTTTTATCCAATACAATTGCATCTGCCTCAAAATTTAAACAGCTGTCTGATAAAATCTTATATCCTTCTACAAGATAACCATCCCTAAATCCTTGTACTTCCCAAATAATATTGTAATCCTCAAATTCGATAAGGCCATCTACACCAAAGCTTCTATCAACGACACCTGACTCGTCATACTTTATTAATTTTTGAAAATTAACTTCAGATGAATCTCTTTCCTCAGCAGTATAGAATATAGCCAAGAGGGAATTATCAGATGATTCAAAAAGAAAATTATAGAGGAAATAAAAATTTAAGCTAGGGATGGTATCCTGATCAAATAAAAAAGATGAAAAGCCATTATCGCCAAAATCATAGTCCAGATCCCCTTGCGCGGTATATCTTTTTAAGCCTTCCATATTAAGTTTTACAAATCTATTCTGTTCATCTATTAAAAATCTGCGATTGTAATAGAAATAATCAATAATGGATTCATAAGGAGATAAGTCATCAAATTGCTTTTCTAGATTCCATTCTAAATCATAAAAAGTATAAAGAGTAGAAAACCCCTCTGTCAGAGTATCTGGTGTAATGTTTGTAGTGATGATCTTTCCATTTTCGCAATAATAACTAAACCAGTTATTTGAAAAAAAATCAAACTGTTTTTCTCTTCCCCAGTCCATTAGCCTCCCTGACTTAGTCAATCTTCGAATCCCATTTTCCCTCAGGTTATTCTCTAATGGAATATCGTACGAAAAATAAATTCTCCCGAATCTATCAAAAGAGATATTTCTCATCGTGGCATTGATACTATCTGATACGACGAGCTTAGTAGTACCATCTAGACCAAATGACTGGTCTATGTAGTCGCTCTGACAAAAAAGAAAAAATGGCAGAAATAGCAAAGAGATAAAGCCAAAAAAAGAAGCAAATGAGGGCATACCTTATGATTTTGTAGACTTATGCAAGATCAAGAGGCTAGAATGAGGTGTTATAAATATACGAAAAACGGCTTATTGTAGGTCACGATATCTCTCGTATCGCCCACTTCTTGTATATTGTGGGTGCTTAAGAAAACGTAATCCTTAAGAAAATCAAATTAACAAGAAATAGTATTATGAGACTTTCTATTGTATGTCTAGCACTTGCCTTCCTCTTCATCTCAGCTTGTAAAGAAGCACCTGAAAGACCAGGCGCTATATTAGATGAGAATTATGAGCCTATAGTCCCTACAAATACAAATACACCTGATCGAAATGCACCTAATGCAGCAGGTGAGCCAGCTCAGAATGCCGCTGGTGTATGGCATTATACCTGTACTAATGGTTGTGCTGGAGGAGCAGGATCTGCTTTACCTTGTGCAAGTTGTGGTACTACGCTGGTACATAATACTGTCTATCATAATAACAACGGTACTACTGCACCTACAGGTACCGTCAACCCTTCCGCTACTCTCAATCCCACCGTAGCAGGAAGCAATACTAATAAAGGAAGTATTACCAATCCCATAATACAAGGTATAGATCCTCCTGCTGGAGCACCTATGACACCTCCTAAAACACCTGAGCCAGCTCAGAATGCTGCTGGTGTATGGCATTATACCTGCAGCGCAGGATGTGCAGGAGGTGCAGGCTCAGCAGTTGCTTGCGCAAGCTGTGGTGCTACCCTAGTCCACAATACAGCTTATCACAACTAGTAGTTTATAACTAGTAGTTCTCGATAGTATACAGTTGTTCGTCTAATTTTTATGTGATTCTTAACTTAGGTTAAGCATAATCAGTCTAGACCTTTATAATTTTACATTTAGTTGAACATTTTGATTCTGAGGTGTTCTGTATTTATTTGTAGACTTAATCAATGTATGAAATACCTTCTAACGACTACCCTCCTACTCTTATCCCTGTCTGTTACTATAGCCCAGAATAAAGCAGAAAGATCCACACTGAGTGGATATATTAAAGATGCCAGCAATGGTGAAACTCTGATAGGAGCGACCGCTTTTATTAAAGAAAATGCTGCAGGAGCAACCAGTAATGAATATGGCTACTATTCTATTTCTGTACCGCCTGGACAGTATACAGTAGAGTTTGCTTACTTGGGATTCAATTCTGAAGCGATGCAGGTGGACCTTAGCCAAGACAAAAAGCTTGACATAGAACTGTCAGAAGAAGCGGCACAAATAGAGGAGGTCGTCATAACAGCAGAACCAGAAGATGAAAATGTCACTCAAGTAGAGATGTCTGTCAATAAACTGGACATAGGCGTTATCAAGAAAATGCCCTCGCTCTTAGGAGAGGTAGAAATAATCAGAAGCATACAACTCCTTCCTGGTGTCACGACAGTGGGGGAAGGGGCTACAGGCTTCAATGTGAGAGGAGGTGCCATAGATCAGAATCTAGTATTACTAGATGAAGCACCTGTATTCAATTCTTCCCACCTCTTCGGTTTCTTTTCTGTATTCAACCCCGACGCCGTAAAAGATGTCAAGCTTATCAAAGGAGGTATCCCTTCACGATATGGAGGCCGTCTGGCTTCTATACTAGATGTCAGAATGAAGGAAGGTAATAACAAGTCCCTCTCAGTAGATGGTGGTATAGGACTTATCTTCAGTAGGTTATCAGTGGAGGCGCCTATCGTCAAGGATAAATCATCTTTTATCATAGCTGGCAGAAGGTCCTATATAGATGTCCTGGCAAAACCTTTCTTGGATGATGACCTAGGTGATACGGGACTGAGTTTTTATGATCTGACAATGAAGACTAATTACAAGTTCAGTGACAAGGATAGAATCTTCTTATCTGGCTACTTAGGTAGAGATAACTTCTCTTTTGGAGCAGCAGCTGGATTTAACTGGGGAAATCAGACAGGCACACTTAGATGGAACCACTTGTTCAGTGACAGACTCTTTTCAAACTTCACAGTTTACTACAGTGACTATGATTACCAGATTAGTTTTGGTGACGATGCTGTGGACAGATTTGACTGGGATGCCAGCATTATCAATTATAGTGCTAAGCCAGAATTCACCTATTTTCTCAATCCCCAAAATCTTATAAAATTCGGAGGACAGTTTATCATCTATACTTTCCTTCCTGGAAATGCAGTAGGTGTTTCAGAAGGTATCTCTACCGACATCAGTCTTCCTAAAAAATATGCGATGGAAAGCGCTTTGTTTATCGAAAACGAACAAGACTTTACAGATAGACTATCCATCAACTATGGACTGAGATGGTCTTATTTTAACTACACTGGGGAAGGTACGGCTTATACTTATGGAGAGTCAGAATTAGGTAAAAGAAGACCCGTCATTTCTACAGAATTTTTTGATCAGTGGGAATCCATTAAAACTTACTCTAACTGGGAACCAAGAGCCTCTGTAAAGTATCAACTCAATGAAAGCAGTTCTGTCAAGGCCAGCTACAACCGTATGGCACAGTACATACAACTAGTCTCTAATACGACCGCTTCTACGCCTGTAGATGTATGGACACCTGCAAGTAACAACGTCCAGCCTTTACTTGCTGACCAAGTGGCGCTAGGCTATTTTAAAAACCTAAAGGATAACGCTTACGAACTGAGTGGAGAGGTCTATTACAAAGCAGTCCAGAACACCGTGGACTATATAGATGGCGCTGACCTCTTGCTAAATCCTGCTATAGAAGGAGATCTGATAGAAGGAGAAAATAGAGCCTATGGCCTGGAATTTATGGCTAAGAAAAACAAAGGCGCTGTAACAGGTTGGCTCAGCTATACACTGGCTAGAACAGAAAATAAGGTACCTGGAGTCGCAAAGAACGACTGGTACCCTACCCGTTATGACCAGACTCACAATCTGAGTTTGACAGGATTCTATGAGCTGAGTCCTAAATGGAGTTTCTCAGCTAATTTTGCTTACATCACAGGAACTCCCACCACTTTCCCTACTTCTAGATACGAGCAACAAGGATATGTCGTCCCGCATAATGCTAATGACACAAGAAACAATGTAAGGATTCCGGCTTACCATAGATTAGACCTAGGAGCTACCAGAAAAGGTAAAGTTGTCCCCGGTAGAAAATGGAAAGGAGAGTGGGTCTTTTCTATCTACAATGTCTACAGTAGAAGAAATGCCTTCTCTATTTTCTTTGCGCCAGAAGAAGGAAGATTACCTGCTGGAGAACCGGTGACTACAAACGCCATCAGACTCTCAGTAGTCGGTAATTTCATTCCTTCCATTTCTTACAATTTTAAGTTTAACTAAGTACAGACCTCCACAGCTATGAAAAATATATTATACCTCAGCGTCATATTATTTTTTCTCTTTACAGCTTGCGAAGACCCTATAGATGTAAATCTAGATGAAGCTCCAGCTCTTCTTGTCGTCGACGCGTGGCTCAATGACATCGAGGACCGAGATCAAGTTATAAAGCTTAATTACTCTCACTCCTATTTCGATTCTTTAGAATATGTAAGTCCAGATGCAGCTATAGTAACAGTGACAACTGGTGATGGTACAGTCTATGACTTTCAGAAGACAGGTGATGATGGTACCTTCAGTATGCCCGCTACGGCAGAATGGCTACAAGAACCTGTAGGGCAAAGCTATACACTGAATATAGAAATAGGAGAAGATAGCTATACCGCTACCACAGAAAAGTATAGGGTGCCGCAAATAGATTCTATCAAGCAAGAAGAACGAATCGGAGAAGTATTTACTGATGACGGTATCTATTGTAATTTCTTTGCGACAGATCTGCCTGGACTAGGAGATACTTACTGGGTGAAAACTTACAAAAATGGGGAGTATCTCAATAGAGCCTCAGAAATCAATATTGCCTTTGATGCGGGCTTCAATGCAGGAGGAGAGGTAGATAATCTGGTTTTTATACAACCGATTCAAGAACTTAATAATCCGGTAGATGAAAATTTTGCTCCTATACCTTATGAGCCTGGAGATGAGATAAGAGTGGAGCTCCACTCTATTTCTAATGCTGCTTTCTTCTATATGGAAGTGCTAAGAGATCAATTACTGAATAGTAGCAACAGCATTTTTGCAGAGCCACAAGCCAATACAACTGGAAATATAAGTAGTAGCAATGGAGAAGTGGTGCTTGGTTTCTTTAACGTAGCTAGTGTGGCGAGCATGACCGAGACTATTAGATAATTATTAGCTGCTTATATATTAGTTATCAGCTTAGCCGAACTCGAAAACTAGCTATTATCTGACAACAACAGCATCTATTTTACTTCAAACCATAGTTTTATTCCTTCGTCCTTGGAGGCAATATAATCTATCGTTATTTCTTCTCCTGCGGGGATATCCCTGAGCGCAAAGAAGCGTATCTCTTCGGTCTCTGGAAGTATATCGAAATCCGCATTAGGATCTTCCGAGTGGTTGTATAGTGAACCATATCCGAGGGCAATAGCAGAAGTATTCTGTTCTATATCCCAGACGAAATAGTAATCATGTAATCCTGTCTTATGAATAGCTTCTGTATCAGCTGTATTCAAAATAATCGCTGGACAGATTTCTATAATACTTCCTTCTAGAATATCTCTCACACAAAAGACTGATCGCCCCTTCAGATCTGTAGGTACAATATATAAGCCTGGCAACTGTGTTTTCAAAGTCACTACTAAGTAATTCTCTTGGTATAAAATTAATTGGTAAAGTGGAATTTATTAGTAGGAAAGGTAAATTTCTATCTGGTCTAAGGTACTAACTTATGGTCAGTCCAGCTTATTTTCAATTATTAGTGTCTATATTTAGTAACCATTAGTAGACTCAAGAAATAGAACATGCAGAGACCTCTATCTATGTTGGCCCAGTACTTAGCTATATTCCTAATTTTATTATCCCCTCTATTTCTCTGTTCTCAAGATCTTCATTTTACAAATTATACTGCCTCTCCACAGAATCTAAATCCAGCACTGACTGGCAATTTCAGTGGAACTTTCAAGATAGGCGGCATCTACAGAGACCAGTTTAGCAGATTCTTCAGTAATGGCTATCAGTCACAAGGAGGATTTATAGAGTATAACTTACCCTTGAAAGTGGGTGGGCAAAACTGGTTGGCTGCGGGCGCATTTCTGGACAATGATGTTTCTGGTGATCTGGCCTTTGGTAGTGCAAGAATGGGAATGAATCTAGCCTACCACTTACAGCTAAACAAAAAGAACACCTTCACTCTAGGACTACAAGGCGCTTTTATAAACAGAAAAACTGACAACCAAGGTTTCAGAACTGAAGAAACTTTACTAGCAAGCTCAGGCATAGAAAATGTAGCCTCCCTACTGGACAACTATAATGCTAGGCAATTTGACTTTAGTGCAGGAATCCTCTATAGTACTCAAATCAATAGAACTACCAGTTCAAAATTTGGGCTTAGCATCTATCACCTTACGGGCAGCTCGATCAGTAGTGGTAGCAATGCTCAAGATTACATACCCCTAAGAATAAATGCTCACGGAGAAATGAGTTTTGGCTTAGCCAATAATTTCACCCTTACACCTAGAATCTACTTCACCTCTTCTGAGGAAGCAAAAGAATTGGCAGCTCAGTTATTGCTAGGAATACCCTTTGCAAAAAATAATCTAGAGCTAGGAATTGGTCATAGGTTCCAAGATGCTATTCAGTTCATTCTGGGTTTTGATTTGAGAGGCTGGGTCATACAAGGGAGTTTTGACCTGACGGTATCCAGCGCTAGTGCTTACAATGATAACATCGGAGGCTTTGAGATAGGAGCCTATAAGATCATCACCACCTATCCCAAAACTAAGATCAAAAACTTACTTATCTGTCCTAGATTATAATTGCATGAAACAGCTAGCACCATTATTTATTCTTCTCGTTTGTATCTGCACAGTGCCTGCCACCAGCCAGCTGCATAGCTTGGATGAAAACCACCCTTGCCTAGAAAAAACTTTTCCAGTACTGATTCACTTGACTGTGGATTCTACTGATAGACAACAATTTTTGGGAGATATGCAGGTTACAGATATGATGAATAAAGTCTCTTCATTTTTTGAGCCTATCTGTATGGCCTTTGAAGCTTGCGAGATAAACGTGATCGAGAATTATACCTTTCACAATATTGTAGACCCTCTACGATTGGAGGAGCTGAAGATACTCTTTGGTAAGCCAAGAAGACTGAATGTATACATCCTTGGAGATATACCGAATGCCAGCTGTGGAGTCAGCACGACCTATGGGATAAACGAGAAGGGCGGAGAATATATCTTTTTAGAAACTGAGGATTGTGAAGATGAGTTAGCAGGGCAGCTCGCCCATCATCTAGGACATTATTTTGGACTACAAGATACTTATCATGGTAGTACTTTAGAAATTGTAAATGATGCCAACTGCGCTGTGGTCGCTGATAGTATCTGTGATACACCGTCTGATCCATTTGGAAAATATAGGGACGTGGGAGATTATGAGGATGTACAACCAGGTCTGATAGAGATGATAGAGTTTGTACAAGACTGTGAATTTATCCATGAAAACCTGGATCCTAATGGTAACTACTATCAGCCAGATGTCGGAAACATTATGTCTGCTTATCCTTGTAGATGTGGATTTACAAATGAGCAGTTTAGGAAGATGAGTAGCAATTATTTATTGTCATCACATAAGCCTTACTAAGATGCAGAAAAGAATTCTACTAAGCCTCTGTATACTTTTTAGTGCTCTGCATCTCAATCTGCTCGCACAAGAAGCCGATGCAACTGAAGGTTGTGCACCATTGACTGTAAAATTTACAGGACCTGACCAGAGTAGTTATTTCTGGGACTTTGATGATGCTACCAGTTCTACTGAACAAAATCCAGAAAACATCTTTACAGTGCCTGACACTTACAGAGTCACACTTTCAGAAACACAAAATGGGCCAGTCATCGGAGAAATAATCATTACAGTATATCCTGATATTTCGATAGATATAGAGGCAGATAAGGTCTTTGGTTGCATAGATTTAGAGGTCGGATTTACGAGTGATATAGTTGCTAATTCTAATATAGATCTAACGGAGATAAAATGGACATTCGGTGATGGCAAGACTGCGCTTGGCCCTCGCCCGACAAATGTCTATACTTTTGCAGACGTTTTTGATGTATCTGTACAACTGACAACCAATCTCATTCAGTGCAACAAAACAGAGATCTTCCCTGAGCTAATAGAGGCCGAAGATCTCAAGGCAGAAATTAGTTCAGTGGGAGATATCCCTTGCGTAGAGCCTGCTATTATTACCTTACAATCAGATTTAAAATTTGATTCACGTTACACTTACCGATGGGATTTTGGAAATGGAGACACCTTTACAGGCTTTAATCCTGATCCTGTGACCTATGACAACTTTGATAAATATATAGTCTCTCTTATCGTCAGCTCTCCATCAGGATGCATAGATACCTCTTATGCTAACATCAGCATAGGACCACCTGAAATAGAACTTTCCTATCCAGATACAGTCTGCGTAGGTGAGCCATTTGTAATTAAGAATGCTACAAGCGGCAATAGATTTGATTGGAGATATGGAGACCCGCAAGTCAGAATTTTCGAAAGAAATCTAGAAGTAGAATTTACTGAATCAGGCCCAGTCAATTTCAGATTGCTAGCATCAAGAATCACGGGATGTGAAAGTGACACCTCCTTTATCATCTATGTCCAGAAGCCAAATCCCTCTTTTCGTCTAGAGCCTTTACATTTCTGCTCTGATGCGGATCCTAAATCATTAATAGCAACAAACACCAGTTATACAACCTATATATGGAATGACGAAATAACCACTTCGCCCATTCTAAACCTTCCCTCTATCACTGCCCCGAGAGACTCTTTATATATCAATGTGCCTGATTCAGTCAAGGCCAGCTTAACTGTTATTACACCATTTGGATGTATGGCAGACACCACGATAAGAATAGACTATAGGCTTACAGAAGCCTATTTTATTCCCAATGCTGTAATCGGACTGAAAGAACTGAATGTCACTTTTACTGACTATAGCACGAGTAATGAAGAGATTGTGAGCAGAAAATGGATTTATGGAGATGGACAAGAGATGGAAATAGATCCAGCTACTGTCAATCATAGTCATAGATACGAAACTTGCGGTATATTCTACCCAAGACTAATTGTAGAAGATGCAAAAGGCTGTATAGACACATCTAAAAGCGTCAAGATAGAAATCATCTGCTGTGATGATGATGGCACTATCACAGGCGGTCCTGGCGAAGGTACTGATGGCGGTACTGTAGAAGTGGAAACAGTTCCTGGCAGAAAATACTGTGTAGATGATATTATTCCTTTTGGCTACTCAGGAGTAGACCAAGAGTACCATACTTACACAGATAATAATAGAATAAATCATTGCTGGTCAGACCAGCTCAGCTCTCATCAATATAAGTTTCCAGGCACCTTTCCGATCATTACTACTTGGGAATACAAAGGCTTTATTATAGATACAATAGACACAAGAGAGATTGAGATCTGTGGTGCTCGTGCAGAAATTCTGTATGAAAAAAACTGTGAAGATATCTACAAGGTAGAATTTAGCAGTAATAGTCTTAATGCTACTGAACTCATCTGGACTTATGAAGGGGATGAAATTTCTAGAGCTAATAACTTTAGCTATACATTTTCAGATTTAGGTGCACATATCGTCACACTTTCAGCTGAAAATACCACTGATGAATGTGGACCAAATCTAGACCAAGTAACCATTTATGTAACCGAGCCTAAGGCAGACTTCGAACTGCCAGATCTTATGTGCGACTCACAAGCCTACCCTCTTAATGCCACCGCAGCCAAAGATTGCAAAGCATCCTGCCACGGAGGTTACAATTGGATATTTGATTTCCAAAGACCAAGAGAGACAAGCAACCCTATTCTCGAGCACCAGTTTGCAAGAGGTACACAAGATGTCACCTTAGTTGTAGAAGATGTCAATGGCTGCAAGGATACCCTGACTAAGTCTACGCGTATCTATGGTATAGAGGCAGAAATGAATATGGATACAACGACTTGTCTACCGAATGAGAAAAACTTACAGGACCTCTCTATAGCAGATACGACCTTAGTGAGTTGGGAGTGGAGTTTTGGATCTACAGAGCAAAATCCTACTTACACTTTTGATGTCTCTGATTTAGACCCAGAGAGAAAAGATACTATCATCGTTTCTTTAGCCCTAGAAGATGTGCTTGGTTGTGTGGATACCATAGAACGTATTGTCACGGTATTATATCCTAACTTTATTATCAATGCCTCCGAAGGATCAGATGTCTGTGTGGGGCAAGAAATGACTTTTAATGTTGTGGATACTGCTGATATAAAAGAGTTCTATGATTTTTCGTGGGAAGTGGACGGTGTGACAATAGGCACAGGTGAAGAAGCTACGATAAGCTTTGATGAGCCTGGTACCTACGATATTAATCTCAATTATATCCATAAAAACGGAAGCTGTGACGAATTTGAGAACAGACAAATAGATGTAATAGCTTCACCAGTATCTGGCTTCAGTTCAGATGTGGATAGCTTAGATATAATTTGTTACCCTGCACAGATTTCCTTCATGAGTGATCCTGATCTTTTGCAGAATGACTATGATTACTTCTGGCAATTTGGCGATCAAGACTTTTCTGAAATACCTAATCCTACGTTAGAGTTTGAGAGAGGGACCCATGAGATCTTGCAGATAGTCACGAACTCTGAAGGCTGTAGTGATACCAGCTCACAGTTGGTAACGCTGGTAGGCCCTACTGGTAACTTTGAACTAGATAGAGATGTCATCTGTCTTAATGAAACGATAGAGTTCACCATAGTAGACACGTCTAGTGTTAATAATTACATCTGGAACTTTGGAGATGGCACAGTTGCTGAAAACATCAGTCCTATCAGTCATGAATACACATTCCGTCCTATAGGTGATTCTACTATTGTTACACTAACCTTGGAGTCTAATGAGACAGGATGCGAAGTTGTGAATGAGATACCGATATTCATTAATGACGTGACTGCTGAGATAGAAGCACAAGACCAATTATGTGCCGGTATTGTCAGCTTTGATAATTTCTCCACCGGTGCGGAAATATTTGAATGGGACTTTGGGGATGGGACTAGTTCTTCAGAATTCAATCCTACAATCACTTATGAGAACCCAGGAGAATACCAAGTAATCTTATTAGCTACTGATACAGAAGCAGGTTGTTCTGCGCTAGACACCTTAGCCTTACAGGTAGAAGAAATGCCTGAGATTTACCAAGGCATGCCTAACCTCTTCACCCCTAATGGGAACAGTGCGAACGATTTTTTCAGACCAGCAATAACACCAGGTTTTGAAGACTTTCTGGATATCAGGACCTTCAGAATCTATAACCGTTATGGAGAGCTGGTATATGATAATCAAAGTACTAATGGCTGGGATGGTAATTTCAATGGGGGCACTGCGCCTCCTGAAGTCTATGCCTACTATATAGAGATAGATATAGATGGTTGCATCCAGATTGTAGAAAAAGGAAATGTTACCTTAGTTCGCTAGAACTGAGGAAGATGTCTGATAAGAATATTGAAGTAGAAACTAATTATATAGAGGTCACAAAGACTGCTCGGTATGTCACTTATGGTAAACTAAGTTCTGAGACTCGCTATTTCTGGTTTGCTTTACATGGCTCGAAGATGCGAGCAGAGCAGTTAGTCTATAAGTTTAGCGACTTTGACCCCACGACACATTTTGTGGTTGCTCCTGAAGGACTGAATAGGTTCTACCTTAAAGGTTTTGGAGGCGAGGTGGTGGCAAGTTGGATGACGAGCCGAGATAGGCTGAAAGAAATACATGACTTCAGTAATTATCTCACTCAACTATATCACAAGTATACTCAGCAGCTCAGCGCAGATGCTCAGAAAACAATACTTGGCTTTTCTCAGGGTGGCACTACTGCCTTTAGGTGGCTGCACAATACGGCGATAGAAGCAGACAATTTGATAGCTTATTCATGTTGGATTCCAGAAGACATTGACCTGACAGGAAGTGCCACTGCCCTAAGTCAACTAAAACTTATCTATACTTATGGACTGCAGGATGCGTTTCTTACAGAAGAAAGAGTCCAGCTAATAAGAGCGCTCATGGCTAATAATAAGTTGAATATGGAAGAGCTGAGTTATGAGGGCAAGCACAAGGTGGATCGGGAATGGCTGAGATGGTTGTTTGAGGAGAGGGTTATGGGTTAGTGGATTGGTGATTTGTGGATTGGTGGATTGTGATTAGTAGAATTTCATTTAAATTTTATTTAGCTCTGCCATTTTTAATTACCTTGTATTTTCCAAATTTTGGGGCCTTAGCTTCCCTTGGCTCGTTTCCTCGCTCGGGACAGGCTAACTTTCGCTGAGACCCCTGCAATGTTATTTTGGGGCCTTAGCTCAGTTGGCTAGAGCGCTTGCCTGGCAGGCAAGAGGTCAGGGGTTCGAATCCCCTAGGCTCCACTAAAAACCGAGAACATTCCTTACGGTATATTTGCAAAAGCTACAGATATTGCAGGAATGTGACAATCCGTTCCATTACATCTCTAACTTCCTAACATCTTATTCAGTAGCCTCTCAAAAATCCCTACAAAAGGAAAAAATATAAGTACCCCTAGTATATTAAAAAGAATATGTCCATTTGCGATTGTGTTCCCAATACTGCCTCTAGAACCAAAGATCATAACCAACTGCTCAAAAGAATCGAAAAACAGAAGACCTAAGAAAATGCAGCTTAGATTAAACAACAAATGAAATAAACCAGCCTTCAATGCTTCCTTGGTACCTCTAATAGTAGCAAGCAAAGTATCGAAGCACGTACCTAGCTCAGCACCTAACATTACAGCCAAGGCTGTTCCAAGACTTACTAAGTTTTGATTCCCTAGAATAATAGCCATCGCTACCGTTGCTCCTGAGGATTGTATGACTAAGGTCATCAGCCCACCTAACAATACACCTTTGAATGGACTATCGATTTTCAATATCCACTCATTGAAGTAAGGGCTATCTTTTAGCGGGACTACGGCTTCTTGCATGATATATAAGCCAAAGAACAGCATTCCAAAGTATAAGGATATCAATCCCCACCTTAGCCATTTTTCTGACCTAATAAAGATGTAAGCCATGATACCTATGCCCAGTGGAATGATAGAATAAACACCTAATCCCAAGGCAATGATTTTGCTAGAAAATGTTGTTCCTATGTTGGCTCCCAGAATAATACCCATCGCAGGTCTTAGACTTAAGGTCCCAGCATTAATCAATACTATGGTCAGTATTATTGTGCCTGAGGAAGAATCCAAAATCACTGTGGCTACTACACCGACTATCATCGCCATAAATAAGTTATCCGTATATCTAGAGATAAACTTATTGGCCGTTGTAGAAAAGTAATCCTTTAGTACGAGTGATAACTGACTGACGCCATAGAGGAACATCACCAGACCTCCTATGACCATTAATATTATTTGCATTCTTAGTCTTGGAGATTTAGATTAGCTGCCCATCATGGTAATACGCTTTTCTATGTCAGCATATATCTGAGGATTGATATCATTATCACAGCGCCCTAAGCGCTCCCACTGATCGACATTATGAAATGTCGTTTCGGCAATACCTTGTAAAGCTTCTCTGGTTAAGAAGCCCTGATGAGCGGTCATTATCACATTGCCCAACTGGCTGAGTCTATGGAAATATGGAGCAGAAATATCTTTGTTACTATAGTCATTAAAGTACAGACCCTTCTCAAACTCATATACATCTAAGCCTGCACCTCCCAGATGTCCTTGCTCCATCAGCTCCACTAGAGCGGCTGTATCTATCACCGCACCTCTTGCAGTATTAATGATAATAGCATCCCTTTTCATTTCTCGCAGCTCATCCCTTCCTATGAGATGATGGGTACTTATATCGAGAGGACAGCTAAGATAAAGTACATCAGATTCTCTCAGTACTTTGGTAAATGAAACATATTCTACCGCGCTAGCTTCTGCATCATTAGGCTTACAATCATAGGCCATCACTTCACATCCAAATCCCTTCATTATCTTACCAAAATTCGACCCTATCTTCCCATAGCCTATAATGCCGACTTTCTTTCCATATAGATCAAACCCTACTAACTGATCAAGTCGAAAATCTTGAGCTGTAAATAATTTTTGTGCCAACACAATTTTCCTCACCAGAGCTAACAGCAGAGCTACGGCATGCTCAGAAACTGAATATGGCGAATAGGCTGGCACATTCGCAACAGATATTCCATGCGCATCTGCCGCCACTAAATCAATATGATCTACGCCTACTGATCTTGTCGTCAGGTACATTACACCGTTTTGAGCCAGTTCTCCGATCAGCTCTTCATCTATTTTACTTGAAGAAAATACAGCGACTGCCTTGTATCCTTTCGCAAGGCCCACCGTCTTTTTTGTTAGATGTTCGTCTGTAAATGTTACTTCATGTGTTCCAGAATACGACTCTAATATTTCACGATCAAAAGAATGGACGCTGTAGACTAATACCTTCATAGTTTCCTATTAATTTAAGATCATTAAAGGCACATGCAATCTATTAGTCATGCTTTTAGTATGACTTACTCCAAAGATTCTTTCAAGAAAAGTTCTCTTAGATTTATGCATAACGATCATTTCTGCATCGTACTTATCAGCATATTGAGCTAATAGTAATTCTACTTCAGAACCTACTTCCACATTGAATAAGGTTCTGATGGAAGGTGAATGATCCACCATGTATTTAGCAAATACTTCTATGGAACTATTGTAATTATCCTCGACTGGTCTTCTTACATATAGCACCCTGACGACGGGGCTGTGTGGCAACAGGATCTGCAGGGACCTATTCAGCTCGAATGGATCCCTATGATCCAGGTTTGTGGAAAATAGGATGTTATCGATTTTCTGATAATCGTAGTCTTTGGGTATCAAAATAATAGGACAAGGCGCTTCATTTAATACCTTAGTAGAAACGGTTCCTAGTATTTTTTGCAGAAGATTATGATTACTGCCTTGAGTTCCCATAATGATAAGATCTGATTTTGATTTTGCTGCTTCTCTTATAATGGTGTCCACTATTCCACCCGCAGTAACCTTAGTTGTCAGTCTCTCTATCAACAAACTCCAAAGCATAAGCCAGAGCATCTTTGGCATTATCTGAAAAATCAGTAGGTATAAGTATTCTTTTCATAATAATTAGTTGTAATACAAAATTGCAACTGAAACAAAGGAATAATCATGATGACAATCAACCATGGAGATGAGTTTGGTCAGTCACTAAATTCCAACAGATTGAGGGTAAGGCTACTATTCAGGCACGATCAGCAAAGGCACAAAGCATCTCTGGATTTCCTCAGAAATATGATCTTTTGTAAAAAGCTTTGCCCAGAAGCCCTTAGCTCTTTTGACCATCACTAATAATTGATAATCATTACTCCGCACAAAATCCATTAACTTAAAGCCTACATCCTTGCTTTTAACAAGATGTGCCTCACCCATATAATCTTGCAAGAAATTGCCTACAAATGGATCAAAAGGAAAAGCTGTTTCATCTTTATTCGCCACGTGAATCAGATCTATTTTGTTATCCCATTTCTTTGCTAATTGCAAGGGGATATAAAAAGAAAAGCTATGCTCTAAGGTTTGATTATCCAGAGCTAACAAAATGCTAGATGGTGGATATTGTACAATCTGCTCAGAAGGCACAACCAGAACAGGCACCATTGCTTTGCTAACAACTTCTTCTGCGATACTGCCCATGAATATATTCTGCAAAGATGAATTCCCTTGTGATCCCATTACGATCAAGTCCATTTCCTCTTTACTAGTATAGTCTAGTATCTCAGAAGTAGCCTCTCCATAAATCACACTAGCCTTAGCTTTCCCACTAAAAGACGGAGGAAGCTTCTTTATAAGTGACCTCACATCTGCGAGGTGCTTCTTATGCAACTCTTCTTTCAACTCCTTAAAGCTTTCTACGACCTGAGAGATTCTGAATACATGTAGTACGTGCAAGTCTGCACGCATATCTTCTGCTACCCTTGCTGCATAATGGAGTGCAGATACAGATTGCTTAGAAAAATCTATTGGACATAATACTTTCATCTGTTAATATATTTTATGCAAGTATAGCGTAGGATACAAACAGATATAATGACTAGAATCATTAGCGTCGATGATAGTGGACAGCAGTCCAGCACATAATGATAATCACAACATGACAGCTCAGAGGAATCAGAAAGATGAAGATGAGCATTCTCATACCACCTACTGAGATAGATCATTCATTAAAGCAAGAATCAGTCAGATCTTGCACTAAAATTAAATAGGATGAAACATTTAGAAAACATACTAAGCCATACAGAAATAAGCACAATGCCTTATGGGGTACTGATTGTAACTCTTCTGCTTTCCTTAGCTGTACTTATCATAAGTGTACTAGTTGTAACTTCTTATGTAACTAGCCAAGACTAATATCAAAAAATGAAAATCAAGAAAAACAAAACCATCAAGGCCTTCAAAGAAGAGTTCCATAAAATCTTTCCTGGTTTGAAAATAGAATTCTTTAGTACTGCTCATGGTCATCACGAAGGCTCTAATAAGCGAACCATTTACGATGAGGATACTTTGTTTGGCGACATTATCCAGCAGGGTAAAGAAGGTGAATTGATCATGGACGCTAACATGAGGGTATCAGAGATGGAAGCAAAAATGAAGCAGTTATTTGACTTAAATGTTCAAGTATATCGTAGATCAAATGATCTCTGGCTCCAGACTATTTCTACAGATGACCTGACACTAGAAACACAGAATCGAAAAGGACTGCACTCTATTCAAGAAAATACAAAACTCAAGCAATGGATATCAAAATAGAAGCCCAAGGGCACCCTAATCAAACAAAGCTGATAGAATACTATGACAAAAGACTTTCTAAGAAGTATGGACAGTATCCGTTCATCAAGACTCTAAAGGTAAAAGTGGATATAGAAAACAAAACGGATACAAAAGTGGCTATCAACATGGCTGTAGAAAAAGGCGGAAAATTATACGCCAGTCATTCTGACTCCAATGAAAATAGAGCACTGGAAGAAGTCATCAGGAAGACAAATGTCCAATTAGAAAAATATAAGCAAAAGCACTATTCCCATTCTACTGACAAATAATTATTCACTAAGAAGCACCACTTATTATGCGCATACTCGTACCAACTGACTTTTCATCCTATGCCGACTCAGCATTGAATGTAGCTCTGCTCATAGGCAAGGCATATAATGCTCAAGTAGATTTATTTCACTCCACGGATAGTTTTCTACCGTGGCAGAAAGACTACTTATCCGACATAAGAGCCTCTTATAAAACCAGCATTGAGGAAAGGCTAGAGTTGCTGAAGAAAGATGTTCAAAAAGAAGGATTGAAATCTGAATACTATGTGGGGACAGGATCTCTTGTAGATGATCTTAGGAGACAGGTCGACATGCACGATTATGATCTTATCGTCATGGGATCTCATGGAGCAAGAGCTAAAGAAGAGTGGTTCTTAGGCACTTATGCACAAAAGGTCATAAGGAAAATCCATGAGAATGTATTAGTGATCAAGAAGGACTTTAAGAAAATAGATTTCTCAGAAGTGCTATTTGTAACGGGTTTAGAATTAGAAGATCAGGAAGCCTTGAAATACTTTCTGGAATTTATTCAGCCATTTGAGGTGAAAAAAGTACATATCATGGCTGTCGACACTTCAGGCTTTTACTCTCAGCCGACTATCCTCATGTTAGAAGCTCTCAAAGATTTCAAGGAAATAGCAAGCGCTTTTGATACAGAGACACATTTCTATACTGACTATTCTGTGGATGCTGGTGTCAGGCACTTTTCAAAGGAAAATGGCATAGACCTCATAGCAATGTCTAACCACTCTAGAAGACCCATCAAGAGAATATTCCAAGGGTCTAATGTAGAAATAGTAGTAAACCACAGCGAGATTCCAGTATTAACTATTGATTATAAAAACTAACTATGAAAAAAATACTTTTTGCAACCGACTTCTCAGAAAACTGCGCTAAGGCTCAAGAATATGTAGCACAACTAGCTGCAGATGCTCTTGCCCAGGTGGACATCATACATATTTATAAAATTCCAGTTTTCGAACTTGCAGCAATTCCAAGTACTCGGGTAGCAACGGTACTGGAAGCAAGTAAAGCAAAGGCTCAGATAAAACTGAATCATCATATGGATGAGCTAGAAGAAAAGATCAAAGGTGAAGGACACCTAGTTCTGGGAACAAGTCCAGCCGAGGAAATTATATCTGTAGCTAACAAAATAAAGGCAGATTGTATTATCACCGCCCTAGATGAAGAACATGGTTTCCTAGAGAAACTATTAGGCTCCACAACCTACCAGACACTAAGTAGTACAAACGTTCCCATTATAGCATTGCCTAAGAATATTAAGTATTTAGGTCTGGGAGAAATAGTCTTTCCCACAGAAAAGAAAACTTTTTCCTCCATCCCTGAAAATGAGCATCAAATGTTTGGTTGGCTAGCAGATCTTACGACCTCTAAAGACAATATTCACATCTCTTCCATACATGTAGAATCAGAAACAACAGATAGCAATGTAGATGTGGTCTATCATCACGACAACATTGATTACCAGAAAGTTTTTGCTGATAATATAGTACAAGGAATCAGACAGACCATCAAAGACAAAAAAGCCAATGCACTAGCGCTAAAGTTGTCTGACAGAAATATCCTAACCAGGATATTAAGGCCTCTTAAGAGCAAGAGGCTTATCTATAATTCTAATGTGCCGCTCATATTGTTTCCCTAAATAAAGTTGCTCATCATCACCACATTCAAAAAAAATAAGTTATGAGATATTTACTTCTACTTTCTATAGCATTCCTTTTCGCTTGCGAACCAAAGGTCTACTTCGAGAAGGCACAACCTAAGGAACTTAAAGCTCTGACAGAGATTCCTACTGACTTTAGAGGCATCTACATATTTGCCAGTGACAGTAGCATCGTAAGGGCCAATAATGATGTTATCGCGATAGATTCTTATTTCGAGTATGAGACCAGACTTTCTAATGCCCAAGAATCAGAAAGTTGCAAGATAGCAAATGGCGGTATATATCTAAGAGGTGCTAAGAAATGCATTCCATATGAGTCGATAGACGAAGACATTGTCAGAGCTAAAATCTATTCCATAGACACCATCTTTACTTTTAATAAATACAACGTCGCCAAGCTTTACAAAGACAAGCTCTTCTTAAGTTATAGAGATAAGGAGGGACGATGGGTAGTCAATGCATTGACACCACTAAAGAGTGGATCATTTTTGTGGGAACTGATAGATATCCCTGACAGAGTACATACTATAGAAAGCATTTCTCCCAGTTACAGACGAGTCATGAAGTCAGATTCTACTTTCTTCTATATCGTAGATCCAGACTTAAAAGGATTTCAAAAAATCCTAGACAGGGAATACATGACATACTGTGATACACTACATCCCTTCATTATCAACTAAGACAAAAATCATCCAAAATGACAAGTGCAACTCAGACACAACAGATCAGAAGCATTATGACAGAATATGTACTAACTGTCACAGCAGATACTCCCTTTACGGAAGCTTGTAGGATGTTCAATAATTTCAGCATCCATCACCTTCCAGTAGTAGAAAACAACAACGAAATCATAGGGTTATTTTCCTTTACTGATGCGATGAGAGCCTTTAATGACAAGGTGTACAATCAAACTACTATCAATGAAAAAGGCATCAATAATGTGGTCAAAATAGATGAAATAATGACCGCTCACAAGGTATATACCCTAGGCCCCGATGATGATATCAAGCATGCGATAACCTTATTTAAAGAATACAACATTCATTCTATACCTATAGCGCAAGAAGGGAAGTTAGTCGGCATCCTCACTACTAATGATATCATCAATAAAGTCTGTGATTAGCAGAGTCAGAGCAGAACTTTCTGTATGTGACTAAGATCATAGCACCTAATGACCTCTCTCATATAATACACTAAAGAATAGCATGAACTTTAGAGTATTAATGAACTTAAAAACAATTGTAAAATGACATACTTTAATCTTTCTTTCGACAAAGTAATAATCAGATACTATCTAATGATGGCTATAGTTCTTGCTGCCTTTTATATAGGACTACCCTATCTAGGTCTTTTAGCTGTACCAGTTTTCTTAAGTGCAATAATGGGTATTAGCTTTACAAGACATGAGCAGAAAGAAGCAGGAGAGCAAAAAGAGAGCAACCTGGAAGTATACCCACCAAGAGCTCAAGGCCAGATCGCACAAGGCAAATTAGTATACTAAAGCTAGCCTATTAGAGTCTCTAGCTCTGTCAGATCAGGAATACTTATGGACTGGGTAGTAATCTCTATGAGGCCCTCACTTTTAAAATCTGAAAGTGTCCTGATTAAAGTCTCCTTTGCTGTTCCAGCAAGCGCGGCAAGATCATCTCTAGAGACTTTGAGCTGGTAAGAATTATCATCAATAGGAGTTGTTTTCTTGGCGAACGTACATAGTGCATTCGCCACTTTTTTTCTTACCGAACTATAAGCTAGATCGAGCAATTGCATTTCCTTATCCCTATTCTTCTGAGCCAACATTTTTATAAACTGTGCTCCGAAGTCTCTATTATTATAGAGTAAGAGGAAGAAGTCATCCTTAGGAATCAATCGTAAAGTTGCATCTGTAGTACAACCGGCTGAATGATTATAAGATTGCTCACCTATCAGCGCATTATAGCCGAAAAAATCTCCTTCAGAATAAAGCTCAGTTGTGAGTTCCTTGCCATATTCATTTGTTTTGTAAGCCTTGACGCTTCCTGTCACAACAAAGAATAGCCATCTGGCAGTCTGTCCCTCTTCGTAGATAGTAGCCTTTTTCTTATACTCTCTCAACTCCTTATCTAGAGATAGCTTTTCTAATTCCTGAACGGCTTTTGCTTCAGAAAAGAAAGTCTGCAGTCCTGACTCACTCTGATCAAAAGATGACTGAATCCGCTCAGCTTTTTTTAGCCTCACTTCTATAGCCTCTAGAAGTTCTACATCATCAAAGGGCTTAGTAATATAGTCTTCTGCGCCTAGGCCCATACCCTTTCTCATGTCAGATTTTTCTGCTCTGGCAGTAAGAAAGATCAGAGGTATATGATTGAGGTCTGGACTTCTATTGAGTATTTTCATCACACCAAAACCATCTAGCTCTGGCATCATTACGTCACAGAGGATTAAGTCTGGCTGATGCTCTCTTGCTGAGGTCACACCTTTCTTACCATTCTCAGCAGCGACTACTTCGTAACCTGAAAGCTCTAAAATCTCGCAAAGATTTTCTCTAACCTCTGCAGTATCTTCTATCACTAGAATCTTTTTCATAAATCAATTTTTTGAGGTAAACTAACAATGAAGGTTGTCCCTTCTCCTTCCTTACTTCTAAATGAGATAGTACCTCTCAGTAATTCCACATATCTACTCACTATACTTAAGCCCAATCCAGTTCCTTGTATATTCTCCACATTTGTGGCTCTGAAAAACCTATTGAACATATGCTTCTGGTCTGCCTGTGGAATGCCCATGCCATTATCTTCCACCTCCACGATCACTGTATCCTCCAGAGTACGGAACTTACACTGTATCTGCCCACTCTCTCCACTATACTTTATAGCATTAGAAACTAAGTTGAAGAGGATATTCTTTAGGATTCTTTTGTCAGAGACTATTTCTATATTTTCTGGCGTAGAAACATGTATAATCTTTTGTTCCTTTTTAAGCAGTCCTTTGACTTCATCGTTCACAGAATTACAAAGCATACCCAAATTAACGACTTCCGGCTTAACTTCTACCTTCCCTTCTTCTATCTTACTTAGAGAAAGAAAATCATTTAAGATACCAGTAAGATTAACCACTGAAGATTTGATTCTTTCCACATGCTTTTCTCTTTTATCATGCTGGTCCTCCTGCTTATATCGAGAGATGAGGGCCGCAGATGAGAGTATAGTACTCAGTGGTGTACGGAATTCATGACTGGCCATAGAAACAAATCTTGACTTCAGTTCATTAAGCTCTTTTTCTTTTTGTAATGCAGTAGATAGCTCTAGATCCCGTTCTTCCAGCAGCTTGTTTGTACTGAGTAATTTATTCACAACAGATTCTAACTCATCAGTCCTCTTCTGTACTTTATCTTCTAGCTCTTCATTCAGATCCAACAGTCTCTGTTCGGCATCCTTTACAGCAGATAGATCATGTATGATCCCAGTATAGATGACCCTATCGTTAAGTATCACTTCACTGACAGCCAATCTAAATGGAAATTGGGTTCCATCTTCTCTCTTCCCTATCACCTCTCTACCAGTTCCTATTATGCGGGGTTGTTTCGTTCGTTGATAGCGTTCTAGG
>CALLAE010000077.1 GCA_938002665.1 uncultured Saprospiraceae bacterium
TACGACAGTGGTAGAGATAGATCCAGATAACGCTACGGCCATCTATGATGCGAATGGCAACTTGGGTAATACGGCAGTAGCTGGAGGAGAGACTGCAGATGGAGAAACTGTTACGGATGACAGCGAGAATGGAGCTGATCCGATAGGAGATAGTGATGGAGACGGCAGTAGTGATACACCGACACCATTAGCTATATCTGATATAGGAGTTGCTAAGGGGATAGCAGGAACCACTCCAGCAGCAAGTGGAGTAAATGGCAACTTTGATGTAACGTATTCGTTCTTGGTTAAGAATACAGGAAATACAATATTGAATACAATTACTCTCATGGATGATATAGTTGCTGAGATGGGCGGTGCCTATGTAGGCATTGTAAGTCCACCATCTATAAGCTATACAAACGCTGTTGCATCAGGTGGAGCAAATGGAGCTTACAGTCCTAGTGGTGATAATAATTTACTTTCAGGAGGATGGACTTTAGGAGTATGTGATAGCATCATAGTTGATCTGACAGTGGAAATAGATCCCAACAGTCCTACAGCCATATTTGGAGAAGGAAGAGCTCTTGAGAACCAAGCAACTGGATCAGGAACAGATGGCGAAGGCAATACGGTGTATGATGATAGTGACAATGGAAATGATCCATCAGGAGACAATGGAGATGGCGGAGAAGATGATCCTACCTTATTGTTATTGTCTCATATAAGTGTAACTAAAGCAGTCTCTGATATACAACCTTCTGGGAATAGCAATTATGCCAATGTTACTTATCTTATAAATGTAGAAAATACAGGAAATGACATCTTGACAAATGTTAATGTCACTGATGCATTGATGGCACAGTTTGGAGGTGCTTTTGTTTCAGTTACAGGTTTGCCAAGTATAGTTTCTACAACTGCTACGACTGCTGGCACGTCTAATTCGGGATTTAGCCCTGATACAAATATTGATTTACTTAGTGGTACTTGGACCTTAGATGTTGCCGAAACCATAGTGATTGAACTTGTTGTGGAAGTTGATTTCTTGAGCCCAACTGGAAATTTTAATGCAGAGGGTGAGTTAGAGAATCAAGCTATAGCAAGTGGGACTGATAGTAGTGGAGGCACGATCTTGGAATTGAGTGATGCAAATGGAGATGATGATCCTACTTCAGTATTCCCACCTTTTGCAAAGGCTGGAGGTAAGGTGTGGGAAGACTGTAATGGTAATGGAATTCAAGATGCTGTGGAATCATCAATGGGTGGAATAAGAGTAGAGTTATATAATGGCGCTGATGAATTAGTTTCCATAACCAATACTGATAATAATGGGATGTACCTCTTCCAAGATATTTTATTTGGTGAATATTATGTAAAAGTAATTGCTCCAGGTTACAGCTTTACACCTTCTAATGTAGGTGGTAATGGCTTAAATGATTCTGATGTGGATAATAGTAATGGTGATGGTACCACTCCACTTATAACTTTAGATCCTTTAGAATGTAATATTGAGGATTTTGACGCAGGCTTATATACTTGCGTAAATCTTGGAGAACATGTGTGGATGGATCTCAATATGAATGACCAGAGAGATGCAAATGAGAATGGTATCAATGGCTTGAAAGTAGAACTGTATAGATGGGATGGAGTAGACTACGAGCTATATGATGAGCAGTATACGGGACACAAGCCTGGAACATCATCTGATGATGGGTACTATAAGTTCTGTGTGCCACCAGGCCAGTATTATCTTGAGTTTAAGAATCCTCCGTCAGAGTTAGTATCTGTGGTTCCAAATGTCGGGGGAAATAATCTTTTCGATAGTAACCTCACTGGAGATTTTGGACAGTACACTACTAGTGAAATAAATCTAGTCTGTGGTGAGGACAAATGTGACATAGGTGCAGGCTTTTATAGAATGGGATCACTAGGAGATTATGTGTGGCATGATATCGATTTCGATGGACTGATGGACCCTACTGAAAGTGGTGTTCCCGGAGTTCTAGTACAAGCACTCAACTCTTCTGGCACACTAATAACACAGACGACTACTGATGCTAATGGAAATTACGTGATAGACTATCTAGGTAAGGGTATGTACTATCTAGAATTTACTTTCCCTAATGGTTACATAGCCACCTATCCTAACATGGGTAATGATGAATCTATAGATAGTGATCTGGATGATTCGAATGGTCCAAATACGACGGACTATTATTTAGTTATGCCAGATTCTCATACTCCTGATGCGGATGTAGGAGTCGTACTAGATCTATTGCCTATTACCTGGAAAGATTTCTGGGGTGAGCATAGAGAAAGTCATAACTATCTCGAATGGAGCACAGCTTCAGAAAGAAATTCTAGCCACTTTGAAATAGAAAGATCCCTGGGGAATTCCCGAGACTTCGTCAAAATTGCAGATGTCTTTTCAGAAGGAGATTCTTCAATAGAGCAAACTTATACCTTTGAAGATTATGACGTATTGAGTGCTGATATATACTATTATAGAATCAAGCAAATAGATCTTGATGGTGAATATAGCTACTCTAAAGTCATCGCCATAAACATTGAAGGAAGGCTGGAAGAAGTGAGTCTGGATGTATATCCAAACCCTGTGATAGACGATCTTCAGTTAAGGCTAGCTAGCACCTTGGATATTGAGGAATTGTATATCAAGGTCTACGATAGCGTGGGTCAGCTGATTTCAGAATATGGAATTTTGGATTTTGATATTTCTGCAGGTGTAAGGAACTATAATCTAAATGTGGCAGATCTACCTACAGGTACTTATAGTATCAAGGCCAATATAGATAGACGTATTATTGTCAAAAAAGTCATTAAGGTAGACTAGTGTTTTAGTTTACTACGATAAGAATGAGATGTTTCGGACAGAAGCATCTCATTTTTTTTGCTATCTGGTCTTATATAATTCTTAATTTATCCACAACTGCTTCATGGATATAGGATTTATCATATAATTGCATCTTAAATGAAAAACATGTCTTTGAGATTAGTATTTACAGCATTGGTTATGCTATTAATGAATTTTATAGCCTTAGGTCAAGATCACTTTTTAGTTGACCTTGAGAATAGATCTCCAGATATTACTGCAATGGTAATGGCTTATGAGGGCAGCCCTTCTATACCTTTTCTTGCTAATGATGTGAATGGGGTAGAACAATCTCTGATGGCTATGAAAGGTAAAACTGTACTGTTATGGTTTTGGAATAACGATTGTCAGAAATGTCATAGTCAGATAGATGCTCTGAATAGGCTTCAGGCTAAGTATCCTGAAAATCTGGAAATAGTCTCTTTTTCTGATAACACTAAAGAAGAGGTGAAAGCGTTTACTACTACTACCGCAGTTGATTTTCCTATAATTGCTAATAGTAAAGTACTAGCTGAGGGTCCGTATGGTGGAGACCTAGGCTATCCCAAATTTTTCTTGTTAGACAAGCAAGGGGAAATAAAGTGGGCTATTCCTGAAGTTGAAATGAAAAATAACTTTGACACTTACACTTTCTTTGAAACACTACATGTTTCTCTGAATAAATAGCCTCACCTTTCATAAGAGAATAGTTTTTACGTATGTTGGTCTTTGGTTAAAAACGATCTCTTTATCTACGCTATAAAAGAAATATACTATACTCTACAGGGCGAAGGGCACCACACCGGCCGCCCAGCTATTTTTTGTAGGTTTTCTGGATGTAACCTTTGGTCTGGAAGAGAAGAAGACAGAACTAAGGCAATCTGCCAGTTTTGTGATACTGACTTCTGGGGTACAGATGGAGAGAATGGAGGAAAGTATTCTGATACGGAGCTAGTCCAAAAAATCTTGTCACTATGGCCTGAAGAGACAGCACCCTTCATTGTTTTTACTGGAGGAGAGCCTGCACTGCAATTAGATGCAGAATTGGTCTTCGAGTTGAAAAAAATAGATGCAGAAATAGCGATAGAGACGAATGGAACTCTAGACCTGCCCACAGGCATAGATTGGATATGCGTGAGCCCAAAGGCCAACACTGAAATAGTAATTACCTCAGGAGATGAGCTCAAAATAGTCTACCCTCAGACCGGTATAAACCCTCAAGACTTTGATGGCATGTCATTTTCTCATTTTTATATCCAGCCCATGGATGGCCCTTTCAAAGAAGAAAATACAGAAGCTGCTATCCAATATTGTAAGACTCATCCAAAATGGAAGCTAAGTATCCAAACTCATAAATTACTTAAAATTCCATGATCAGATTGTTGGTTGTCTCGTGCTTTGTAATTGTTTATGGATGCAAGATGCAAGAGTCTAGTAAATCTGGGACAAAAAATGTAGATGATGTTAGTTCTGGTATCGTAGTCCAATCAAAAAAGTTTTATCATCTCACTGATACAACTAAGCTTTGCCCTCAGTATACTTTTGGTTCTTTGGCATTTCTCCCAGAGGGTTTACAATTCTTTTGTACACTGCATGAAAAGAATATTCGTTACACTTTTACAAAAAGAGATACTACGATCTATAAGGATCCCTGTTTTGAATTTTTTCTAGATCCGGGTGCTGATGGTAGGAACTACTATGAATTCCAATTCAATGCCTTTCCCGCAGTATGGGATCTCAAACTGAAAACAGCCAAAGGACAAATAAATGCACCAGGTAATATGGAAGAGTGGGATATAGGTAATAATTGGGAGATCAAGCGAATAGGCTCTATTAATGATGACTCTGATACGGATAAGCTATGGTCTATCTACGGTCTTATCCCATGGGAGAATTTTAGTGAAGGAGCACCCAGAGCAGGAGAGCTATGGTCATATAATTTCATGAGAGCTGATTATGACGCTAATAATAAACCTAGTTACTGGGCAGCTTATCCCACGGGTGAAAAAATGATTCATTACCCTGAGCTATGGCCCATTATAGAATTCTAAAAGCTCTTCTTAAGTGTAACGAACAACTTATGAGCTTTGTACTTATTATTTCCTTCTATCTTAAATAAAGAACCAAAGCTAGTCCTGTATCCCAGGCCTAAGGACCATGAACCAAGTATGTATGATGCACTTAGCTGAGAAATTGGATTCCAACTATTGTGATTAATTCTTGGAGGGGTTATTAGATTTTCTGTCTCTGAGTCCATGTTGCCCAATGTAACTGGTACATCTTCCAAGTCAGCATGTGAATCATCTGACTGTGTACTCATGAAGAAATATTTTTCTAGTCCGATCAGGCCACTGATGCTTAGGTTGCTCTTGATACTACGACCTCCAGTTATGCCTAACATCACATATGATTGGTAATTAGGCAAGCTTGAGTTTGGAGCATTAGCTGATGATAGACCACCTGGGTCAAAATTGTCTTCAGCTATCCTACTGCCGTCACTTAAGGTTGTTATAGTTGTGTACTGACTGAAGTAATATCCAGCCCCAAAATTTATTCCATAGTGCCAGTTGTTTTTTTGAGCATCAAGAGCAAGACCTATCTCTAGCCCTGCACTGTTCATTTGCGGTGCGAAGAAGGTTAAGAGATTTAGACTGGGCTCGAGCATTTTCGTTTTTGGAAGCTGAGCGAGAGTAGTATGAGTAGCGCTAGTAGAAAAATTACTTGCATTGACGATTCTAAGCTCAGTGGCTGTTGTAGAAAGAACTAGGTAGGGCAGTTTATCTATAAAGGGTATGGGGTTTATGGAGTTAGTTGACGACTGCATGGCTGACTTTGCATTACCTGTTTGTTTGGAAAGAAGCTGACTTGGGATATTCGTTTTTTCAGGCTCTATTGTTTGCTTGATTGTATTAGTATTTTGAGCAAGTGTAGGTCTCAGCCTTGTGCTAGGATTGTGGGAACTAGTGCTTGAGTTGTGATTGGGGTTGTGGTTTTTGATTCTTGTATTGGAAGTAGTATTTGCTGGTATTTTCTTCTGGGGTTGTTGCTTAGATAGGTCGGAAGCAAGGAGGCCAGTGATGTTGTCTTTTTTTGTTATGTTCTGTGTATCAGAAGTATTAGTAGTTTCAGTTTCGATTTTTGAGTGATCGTAATTAGTGGCAGGACTATTTGTAGCGAGTGGGGTAGTATGAGCTGTTGATAACAGTGTTTCTTCAGACTTAGAACTCTGAGACCCTAAGAACATATACCCGATACCAGCTGCACCTAAAAGCATAGGCAAGAGCCATAACCACAGAGCTCTTCTCTTCTTTTCTTTTTGAGGTAGCTCCTGATCTAGAATGGGCTGTAGGCGCTGCCATCCCTCGTCTACTCTTGATTTTTTACCTTGCTTCATTATAATCGTTTGTATAGATTTTCAAGAATTCTTTTTGTAGTATTTTCCTAGCCTCAACTAGATACCATCTACAGGTATTTTTATTCAGATTGAGCCTTTCACTTATTTCAGCATGATCATAACCTTCTATAGCAAAAAGATGAAAGACCTTCATGTGTTTCTCTGGTAGTTTGTCTATGAGAGAAAGCAAGTCTTGATAGTACAATCCATGTTTTGCTGCTGTAGTTGGCTCATCTCTAAACTCATCTTCATAGATCAGAAACTTTAAATCCTTTTTGTTAGATCTGAAATAATTACTGATGCTGTGATAAACAATTTTTCTTATCCATCCCTCAAAGGATCCCTTGTTTTCAAAAAGACTTATCTTTTTAAAAACCCTCATAAATCCATCATTGAGGATGTCTATTATCTGGTCATCATCTTGGGTATATCGCAGCACCATTTTTTCCATGATAGGAAAGAAATGTCGGTACAAGATTTCTTGTGCCACTCTATTATTTTCTTTGCAAGCTGATATTAGCACTAGTGTGCCATCAGGGTTATGGAAAGAATAATTGTAGAGAGACTTGGCCATTATTAGTTTACTTTGTTACAGTAAGATACCAAATCTTAAGGTCAATCGCTTATACAATAATCTCTGCTCATGTCTGTCTGTGCTCCATGCATTTCTATAAGTAAACTGTGCTTTTTGAAATTTATAGCCCAGGTCTATTGTGTACTTCGTATCATACCTTCCAAATCTGACTCCCACTGCAGGGTAGAGCATCAGGCCTCCTTTAGCATCTATGAGTTGATAGGTTTCATCGGCAAAGGCTAGACTATAACCTGCCTGTACATTGGTGAAAAGCGAGGTGTTTTTAGATCCATAAAAACTACTAGTTTCTAAAAACAATGGTATCAAATTCTCTCCACTGTTCCATATGTAATGATCAAAGCCTATACCTGCTCCGAGACTGAACCATCTGCTGTATCTCTTTCCGACACTTGCTGATGATCCTATACCATACACATTTCTAGCTCGCCCTCCAGCATTTCCTTTTATGAGTTGAGCCCTGAAAGAATAATATAAGCCTTCCTCTTTAAATCTGTAGGCATGATTAGCTCTTACTTCTAAGGTGCTCTTTTGTATTACCTTAGCTATGATATCATCCGGTAATACAATGCTTTCCCTCCAGGCAGTTTTTATATCTATGTATTCCCCTATGATCCACTCATTTATTTCTCCTTCTATACTGGATCCAGTTTTAAGATGGACTATAGCCGCTCTAGGATTGATTTGGTCGTCACTCTTCTCTTGTGCATTGGACTTATATGCAAAAAGTAAAAGTGCTATTACTAATAAAATATTTCTACTCATTTTATTCTTAGTTAGGTGTGGATGGAAGAAAGCTTATCAGTTCTAGATCTGATGGGTCTGTAGTATCATACTGATACAGACCGTCATCACCTATCACTAATAAATGGTTGCTAGATAAGGAAATGGCATCATAAGCATGTAGGTCCTTTATGTGCTCTATACGATTATCACCGATGTCTTTTAGGTCGTCATTTTCAAATACTTTCAGCCCATAGCTACCCTCGCATAAGTATAAGTTATTGTCCCTAACAGTAAGTCCATGTGGATGATCCATTTCAAAACTCTCTATCAAGCTAGGGGTTCTGATGTTGCTGATATCTATGACATCTAGTTGGTTGATAAAATTCTGACAAGCGGTTCCATTTCTTAGTGTCACGTAAGCTATGTCATCTTTTACAAACACGGGGTCGCAAGCATTAGCATGTCTGAACTCTGATACGTAGCTGGGTGCAGCTGGATTAGTTCGGTCGTAGATAAACATACCTGTATTGCCTCCTATAAAGAGATAATTGTTATATGGAAAAAGTGTTTCTATTTGCCATGATACGGAAGTCGTCTGCGTTTCTAATGGCTTAGAAGGATTGGCTAGGTCATATGCGATAAGATCTCTTATGTTTATCACATATAGGTAATCTGAGATTACAGAGAATCTTGAGAATGAGCCGCCTATGCCGACTATATTGTTTGCGGTAGCTGTCGTTCCGCCTGCTGGTAGCCCTCCGGAATTATTATCAAATTCTGCTGCATCTATGAGAATATTATTATTGCCTCTCCATATGACATTAGACCCAAAATTTGGATCTGTACAAGTAACTTCTTCAGACCTATTGGTTTCTTTGGTGCCGACAAAGTAGCCTAGCTCAGGATTGACCCAGTTATACATATTAAATACTTCTTCGTCTCTACAGAGCAACTTTGGTTCTTTGAGATCATTGATATCTATGGTCAGTAAGTCTACATAAGAGTCAGCATATAAGATGTTATTTTTTATTGCGATATCTACATTGCCAGGAATATTTAGGAATCCTAGTTTCTGAGGATTGTAAGGGTCTTTGTTATCGTACAGATGTATGCCCTCATATTTTTCATTGATCATTACGATATCATTATAGTAGTATATCTTGCCAGGGTATTCGAGTTTTCTTTCTTGGCTGAAACTTGGTTCTACTCTGAAAGTTTCTGGTTTAGCGTAGAGCGCTTCGAACTCGATAAAATGTCTTGTCTCTTCACAGCTGTCTTTTAGACAAGAAGTCAGACACATGGAAACAAGTACCAAAATAGTTAAGGCTAGGAAATTGAACGATTTTTTCATTTTTAATGCTTTTAATAGTTTTTCTTTGATAAAACGGTTCCATAAGGTTTACAAATGAATAGACATCATAGATTATGGATGGTGTTGGTGATTATTTACTTTTTTTCTCAAATGCCTCTAAAAACTTTGTTTTGTTTGTGGTGTTGTATAAAAAAGAGTTGATATGAAGAAGATTTTAGCTTTTGGAGCCAGTAGCAGCCGCAAGTCCATCAATAAGAAATTAGCAGAGTATGCAGCTTCCTTAATGGAGGGAGTGGAGCTAATTACTTTAGACCTTAATGATTATGAGATGCCTATCTACTCAGTGGATAAGCAAGAAGAAATAGGTATTCCCGAAGCAGCTGTCAGGTTTAAAAAGCATATTGCTGAGGCGGATGGTATTATTCTGTCTATTGCTGAGCACAATGGCACCTATACTGCTGCCTTTAAGAATATATACGACTGGGCTTCCAAAGTGGAGAAGAGCATGTGGTTGGATAAGGACCTAGTTTTGTTGTCTGCTTCTCCAGGAGGCCGTGGTGGGATCACTGCGCTGGAGATAGCAGTGGAGCGCTTTGGGTATATGGGCGGGAAGGTAGTGGGCAGCTTAGCCGTACCTAATTTTTATGACAATTATTCTGATGAGGATGGCCTGAAGGATGCTGAGCTCCTTTCTCAGCTTACTAAGCTAGTCAGTAGCCTGAGTGAGAAGATAAGCGCTTGATCAGTTAGTATAGTTCGCTATCTTAAGAAGCTTGATGTAGATATCAATGCGGACTCACTTCTAGGCCGTGTTTTATAAGATAGGTCTTGCCCACTCTACGACGACCTATGATGGCAAGAAGCTCGGATTGGTCTGAAGAAAGCAGGTCGTTTAGAATGTCTAGCTCTACTTCTCTACCTATTATTTTCCCTTTGTCCTTATTTTTATATTTGGCCATAACTGCCTTTTGTACTCACTTGTGGCCAAGTATAATCTAGTGGCTAGCTGGAAATATATAGGGATTCATTTTGGCTATTGGGTTATAACACTAGCTCTAATGGGAGGTGTAATCTGTCAGTGGATGTAGATCACATCTTTACAAATCTTGTTTTGTAAAATCTATTATTCGCTAGAGAAAGATTTAGGAGGTATACCCCTTTAGCTAAATGGGAAATTTCGATTAGGCTTTTACTAGATTCGGTTGATAATAATTGTCCATTAAGGTTGTAGATGTTTATACTAGAAATAAGTGCTTGCGATTCTATATATAGTATATCTGATGCTGGATTTGGATAAATGGTAATATGGCTTTCATATGGGAATTCTTTAGTCGAAGTCTGACAATTTCCTTCTGGGTCGACACAATAAGCAATAAGATTTATTGCTTTATCTGCGCTAATAGATTTTTCTGTGGGATTAGTAAAAAGACCATCGTAAGAACCAATACCTTCTATTAGGTTATTGGTATACCATGTCGTGTCGATGGATAAAGTTCTTAAAAGCTCCCCATAGATTAGTTTGTAGCGATCATCTATAATGGATTTGGGCTCTTCGTTGCTGGCAGAGTTGCAGCTTCTAAGCGTATCTCCTACTGTCACATCAAAATCATATAAAAGATATTCTTGAGTAATATCTGATTCATAATAATCGCATGGGTCAAAAGCATGGACTGGAATTCTTACCACTCCACCATAGACTTTTCTACTCTGAAGATCATCTCTTAGATACCCTATCCATTCTCCATCAAGGTATACACTTTTGTATGTGATGCTATTTAATACAGTATCACCCGATATGTGATAGACGTATCGCGCATCTGGCAAGTCTCCCCATGTTTTGTATATCCAAGTTGCACCTTCCACAGCCATAGGCCTATAAGGTTGAGAACTGAGAGTAGCTAAGAAACCAAAAAGTAATACAAGAAGGAGGAACGGTTGAGTTAATTTAGACATGATCTGGAAGTTTGCTATTAAAATTAGCTAAATTTTTGGGACCAGATAATCAGCGATAGTGCTAGCAATGACAAAACAGAATTAAAAAAGCCAACTCCGAGCATTTCGAAATTGGCTTTTAAAGTATACATTCTTATTTTTTTAGGTTACTACTTCTTCTTTGTCCAGTTCCATCGCCTCTTCTAGATCTATAGCATCTAATTCTATCTTGAGATTTTCTATGATGAATTGTTGTCTTTCCATAGTGTTCTTACCCATGTAGTAGCCGAGCACTTCTGGAATAGAAGCATCTTTGACCTTGACAGGGTCTAGTCTGATATTCTCTCCTATAAACTCTCCAAACTCTCCTGGTGATATCTCTCCCAAGCCCTTAAATCTAGTGATCTCTGGCTTCCCTCTCAGGGCTTTGATAGCATCCTTCTTTTCCTTAGGCGAATAGCAGTAGAACGTCTGTTGCTTATCTCTTACTCTGAAAAGGGGAGTCTCTAAGATGTAGAGATGGCCCTCCCGCACTAGGTCTGGAAAGAATTGTAGAAAGAAGGTGAGTAACAGCAAGCGGATATGCATCCCATCCACATCGGCATCGGTAGCAATGACGACTTTATTAAAGCGTAGGCCATCCATCCCATCTTCTATATTCAGCGCATGCTGCAATAGATTCAGCTCTTCATTTTCGTAGACTATTTTTTTTGTCTGACCGTAACTATTTAGTGGCTTACCTCTCAGACTGAATACAGCCTGCGTCTGCACATCTCTCGCTTTAGTGATAGAGCCACTGGCAGAATCTCCCTCAGTGATAAAGACCATAGTCTTTGCCAGTTTCTCAGGATCTCCTTTCTTGTTATTATAATGCAGCTTGCAGTCTCGCAGTTTTTTATTGTGGATATTGGCTTTCTTGGCTCTTGCATTAGCGAGCTTTTTTATGCCTGCTATTTCTTTTCTCTCCCTTTCTGATTGCTGTATCCTTTTCAGTAGAGCATCTGCAACTGATTTATTCTTATGCAGATAGTTATCTAGGTTAGCCTTGACAAAGTCCACTATAAAAGATCTGACCGTCGGCATATCTGGTCCCATCTTTAGCGAGCCTAGCTTAGTCTTGGTTTGTGATTCGAAGACAGGCTCTTCTACCCTGACGCTTATCGCACCCACTACCGCAGTCTGGATGTCTTTCACATCGAACTGCTTGCCGAAATGCTCTCTCACTGTTTTTACGACAGCTTCTCTGTATGCCTGTAGATGCGTCCCTCCTTGGGTAGTATTTTGCCCATTCACAAAGGAATAATATTCTTCTCCATACTGGTTCCCATGTGAGAGGGCTATTTCTATATCATCTCCACTGAGGTGTATGATAGGATACCTCAGACTTTCTATATCTGACTTATTATTAAGGAGATCTAGCAGTCCATTTTTAGAAAAGAAGGTTTTTTTGTTGAAATTTATTTTTAGTCCGGCGTTGAGGTAAGCGTAGTCCCAGAGCCTATCCTCGATATAGCTTTCTTGGAAGGCGTAGTCTAGAAATATACTCTCATCAGGCACAAAAGAGATCATAGTGCCATTGCGTTCCTTAGATTTAACAATTTTTGATTCCTTGACCAGTTCTCCTGTCTCAAATTCTGCAGTCTTTTGCTTTCCGTCTCTGACGCCTTTCACTATAAAGTTAGTCGAGAGAGCATTGACAGCTTTGAGACCGACTCCATTAAGACCCACTGATTTCTTAAAGGCTTTAGAGTCGTACTTACCTCCTGTATTCATTTTGGAGACGACATCTACGACCTTACCTAGAGGAATACCTCTTCCGTAATCTCTCACTATGACAGCACCATCCTTTATCTTGATGTCTATCTGTCTACCGTGCCCCATGACATACTCATCTATAGAGTTATCCAGTACTTCTTTGAGTAGGACATAGATACCATCATCTGAGGTGGAGCCATCTCCTAGCTTTCCTATATACATACCTGGTCGTAGACGGATATGTTCTTTCCAGTCTAGGGACCTAATATTGTCTTCTGTATATTTTACTTCTGCCATAGAGTTCTACTTAGTATATATGAGCTAATACGATTAGCGAAGATATAAAATAAACATATTATCTAATATACTAATATGTTTTCAGAATATATCATGTGGAGTACATACTTTCTAGAATGGCTATTTTTATAGAGTATATGGCTATAAAGGGAGGCAAGAATGGCCTATAGTATATCCCCCATGCATTACAGGAAGCTGTATCACCTGATAACAGTCAGACTACCGACTTCTAGTTGCGTACCGATCTTGGGGTCTTCATATTCTAAGTAAAAGATATAAGCACCTTGCTCTATCTCAGAATTAGATCTAGTCCCATCCCATCCAGCTCCCGCATCATTACTCATAAACGCCTCCTGATTGTAGATTTCATTACCCCATCTATCATAGATGCTTAGCTTAGTTATAAGCATGGGCTCGTTAGTTTGGATATAAAAGATATTATCCTGAGAACTTTCTGGGTCTATCATATTAGGGAAATAAACCAGCAGGGTAGAGTCAGGTTCCATTATCTCAGTATATTCTAAGGTAACAGACCTAGAAAAAATACAGCCATCCCTATCTATCAATTCTAGTCGGACCTCTGTATCATCGGAAATAGTCACCGTAGGATTGCAATTTTCAGTACAATCTAATGCTGCTGTAGAGCTCCACTCCTGATCTACTTCAGAAGAGATGCCAGTGTAGCTCAGCTGAAAGCTGTTAGCGCCTAAGTCTTGCACTGTTATGTCGCCTGCGAGATTGCTGACCACCAGATCGACTTGATAGAGGATACTGTCACAACCAGTCAGTGATAGTATGCTAGAGCTTCCACTTAGGTTAGTTGTATCATAAGTAATACCATTAATCTCAATGAAACCATTTTCGCAGATTGTATCACTAATAGTTACCTGCTGTGCATATTGGACCACCGCTGTTATATTAGCTATAGTATCACAGCCGACAGTGCCTTCTAGCAGTGCTACGCCAGAAGTATTGTTTTCATCTAGGGTAGTCCCTCCTATAGTCAAGCTTTCTCCCTCGCAGATAGTGTAAGATCTATCCTCCCTGATATTATTCTGGAAAGTCACCATTACTTGAGCGAGACTATCACAATCGTTAGCAGCAGGAATAGGGAGGGTGGTAATACCATCCATGTTACTCTCATTATAAATATCGCCTTCTAGTTCGAAGAAGTCTCCTGTACATAATAAGGTGTCTATGATTCTGATGCCGGGGTCAAGAAAACCTATGTTGACAACTATGGAGCTATCACAGCCAGCGGCACTACCTGCCTGATAATCTACTTCACCATTCAGTCTATCTTTATCAAATACCTCACCTTCTATTACTATGAAATCATCTTCACATATCATGGTATCCAGCGTTCCTGTTGTGACCTCGGTGAATGTCAAAGTCACTCTAGCGATAGAGTCACAACCAAAATAGGATTGACCAGGGAAAATGACAATTTCGTCTGTGTCCTCAACAAAGGTCATGTTGAGTATATCTTGTGGGATTCCCTTGCAATAGGTGCCTGTTATGAGCCCTTGCTCTTGTGGGAAGGTGTCTATTAATATATGAGTCGTAGAATCGCAGCCAAATTCTGAAAGCTCACTGACAATCGTCGAAGAGCCATATTCTTTTCCATTTATGGTGGTCGTCATTCCCTCACAGACTGAGCCTCTTATGGTGTCATTATAGCTTTCATATATGGTGACTGTAGGCCCTATAAAAGTGGAGGCTACTGGAACACAAATACCAAGAGGGTCAGTAATTTCCGTAAGTGCAAAAGAAAGTTCAGTAGCTTGGTTTCCTGTAAAGAAAGTGTCTACAGGAAGGCTCATGTCTACACCTGCATAGGGACATATCTCATAAGTTGTGCCTTCTGCTATTACAGTGCCTAGCAGTCCATTTTGATCCAGTACACCTAGTGTGACGATGAGATTTCTGTCTGATGCTAAGTTGACTGTCAGACAGTTGCTTTCTTCTCTACAGGTGGAAATAGCATGGCTCAGATTTACAATAAGAGGGCTGACTGAAGTGAGTTCTACATAGCTTGTGTCTGGTGGACAGGATGGGGTGCCGGGTACAATGTAGGCTATCTCAGTGGGGTCAGCTAGTACAGTAAAGTTAGGCGGTAAGGGATTGAGGAGGTCGGGCAGGGCATAGAAAGAACCACCAAAGTCTTCCGCATCAAATAATTCTTCGAGTCTGATTCTTTCGCCTTCACATAATTCTATTGTGGCCTGAACTGGAAAGCCAGCAAAAGGCTCTTTTATGACGGTAATAGTAAATCTTGCTGTATCGGAAGGACAGTTAGGAGAGTTAGATCCTAGAATATACTCAAGTAGGATTTCAGTAGAATTTTGACCCTGTGCTATAAGGATGCCTTCGGAACTCCAGTAGTCACCAGTTACTGGTATAAAAGTTTCAGCTAGAAAGCTGCCGCCGCCTTGGGCATCAGGAGATAAGAGCTGACTTAACTCTAATGAATCGCCTAAGCACACCAGAGCAGTATTGTCAAGGCCTGCATTCGGGCCTGAGCTGAGATTTATTTTTAGTTCCGCTGTCTGATCAGAGCAATTGCTTGTAGATGGTACCGTATACGTAAAAGTATATAAGTCATCAGGGAGCACTGAGAAGTCTGCTTGACTTAAGTCTGAGAATCCCGCTTGCTGACCTGCAGCTTGGTTCCATGTACCTCCTAGGTCAGGATTGTTGAGTAAGGCAAAGAGATCTTGAGGTCCATCTGCAGAACACAAAAATATTTCTGTACTATCACCAGCAAAGGGTGGTGCCTCTGCTGTTATGACTAACTCTGCAGATGCAAAATTACATCCGGGTTTTTCGATTGTATATACCAGCACATATTGCAGGTCTACCGTCATGTGACTGAGGTCAACATTCACTGGGTTGTCAAAATCTAAGTCAGGTATCAGGGTTCCACTCCACTGGCCTCCTGCATCTGGATTACCATCTAGCAAATCAAAAAGGTCAGCAACTACTGTGGTTTCTCCTTCACAGACTACAAAGCTGGAATTTACCCCTGCATTGGGAGCGGTAAGTATTTCCACAAAAAACGAATCCAGAAAAGAACAGCTTCCACTAGTAGGATAATCTATCTCATCTCTAAGGTAGACCCACTGAGTAGAACTTATTTCTTGAGTAGGAGCTAGTAGTGTCCCTGCATCAAAAGTTCTCGTGGATGCATATTGTGCATTAGCACTGGAAATAGGGCCAGGATAGGCGGGCAAAGTATAGGGGTCACATTGGCTGATGTCATCAGGGACTACATGAAAGGGGCCTACGTTAATAGTGAAAGGGTAGAATGCCTGGGAACCACAAGCATCAGCAGGATCAAAAACATATAGAGTATCAAAGAGATCGCCGTTAGGAAGATTGATATCATTAAAGCTCAGCACATCTCCAGGATTTACTTGTACTCCGGCGCCGAAGGGCTCTGAATAATAACTTGCATTATTTCCTGCTGGCATGATAGGAGGTAATCTTAGGGAATCACAGATATGACTTGGGATATTGACATCGTAATCTATGTAATTACCACCTATGGTTGCTATAGGAGCAGGATTGATACCGGTGGAAGTAGTGAAAGTAGTGGAGGTACACAGGTCCGCATCTTCTATAGTTCTGAATAAGATTTCAGCATTTAGATAGGGAGTCGGAATTTTGAAAATGGTAGTATCTCCAGGTAATTCTTCTCCACCAGGACCTGTCAGAGTATTGTCATGACAGAATCTAATGATATGAGTCTGGTTTACATCTCTGATAATATAGGTCGTGGAGGGCTGCGGTGCTGTGGGATTATAATTAAACGTGAGCCCGATTTTATAGGGCGGCGTTCCCCCGTTTATTTTTAAGGTCAGATCTGTTCCTATAGAAGTACACTGCCCCTCGCACAAAGGCGGAACCATCCCGCAGATAACCCCATCTATTGGGCCTGCCTGTGAGCTGTGGCTAATATCAGAGTCGGTTGCAGAATTGAATAAAAATAGAACTACAGGGAAGAATATAGAAAATAGAATTTTCATTAACGCTAACGATTGTATTAAGGCCTAAGTATAAAAGGTTGCAAACCTAATACTATAACGTCAGAGAATGAATATTGTGCCCTCACAAAGTCAATTAACTCTGCGGCATTTGGGTAGAAACCCTGAAAGTCTTGATGCCAAAACTAATTGTCATGCTGAAGAACTAATTCTTTTCTCCTTGACTTATCTAATGACAGTAATAGTGCCCTGCCTCAGTTGCTCGCCTAAAATAGGATCTTGGTATTTGATAAGATAGACGTAGACGCCTTGCTCCACCTCAATAGCTCCACCTCTTCTGCCATCCCATCCTTCGGCTTCAGTATTGGTCATGAAATTTTCGTTGGCAAATACTTCATTTCCCCATCTATCATAGATGCGCATTTCATCTATTGTGAAATTAGCTTCTTCAGAAAGCGGGTAGAACATCTGATTGAAATTTTCATCAGAGCTGATAACTGTAGGGATATATACTCTGATGGTAGAATCTAGTGGTGGAACAATGATAGACTCAGAATTCAGAGTGAGGCTAGTGCTGTAGTCACAGTCGTTAGTAGAAGTCACAGCTAGCGTAATCAGTGCTTCTTCCGTGATGGTAGCTATAGGGTCAGAGCAGTCATCACAGCTCAAGATTCCCGCTGGCGTCCAAGCATAGTCCTGAATAGAAATAGCCGTCTGTACACTTAACTGAAACATGTTAGGGGCTAGTTCAGTGGCTATAATGTCCAACTGAGGGGCAGCATCTGCCTCGATTCTCACAGGCTCATCTAGAGAGCAATTCCCATCATCTAGTAATAGCTTGTAGTCTCTATCTACCTCCACACCTCCTATAGTGTATGGGAGGTCATATACAGTAAGCTGTCCTATATCTTCTAGACCTATATTCAGCGGCAGACTCATGCCAGACACATCCGTAATTGTAATTGTCCCTTCTGTATCACCAGGACAACTTTCAGTTATAAAATCTACCGACGGAGCAGCAATTTCTACGATGACTGATACGATACTATCACAGCCCTCTGCATTAGTTAGCGTAGACTCACCCATGGTAGTACTTTCATTGTACACCTGACCATTTATCAAGGTATCTATAGCTGAGCACAGTCCTACTTCTAAAGTGGTATCGCTAGGGCTGAGCTCTATAATGGATATTGTATATATGCTATCACAACCAGTAGCATTAGGGATGTATTCTACTCCAGAAGGATTAGAAAAATTATAGACTTCACCATTGATTGTAAAGTCTTGATCTTCACAAAGTTCTTGTCTGAAAACTCTTTCATCTAAGTTGATAAGATTCAGTTGTACATTGACGATACTATCACAACCATTAGTTGTTGTCTGCTGGGTAGAGCTCTGGCCCGTCAGGTTATCAGCATGATATTGGTCGGTGCCTATGGTTATAGTATCATTGGCACAGAGATCAGCTATGTAGGGGTAGATAGCCGGATAGAAATCAACGGTGACATTAACGGTACTGTCACAACCGCCTTCTGCCGCTCCTGCAAGTGTAGAGACACCAGTAGTATTAGTCGCATCAAAGATCATATCTCCGTAAGGCAGGGTCTCGTCTTCACAGATAGTCGTCGTAAAGATCCCTGGGATCACTTCATCATATATGGTAACTGTCACCATCGTCGCACTGTCACAACCAAAAGCGCTAGGCATGGGAGCAGGCACTTCCGCACTAGTCATCCCTTCCATAAATAAAATGCCATCCACTCTGATAGAATCACCAAAGCACAGCTCCAGATCGAGCGGTCCCACAGCCTTGTCTGTAAAGGTTAAGTTGAGATTTATAGTGGAGTCGCAGCCTGAAGTAGAGAGTCCTGCCAGTACAACGGTGGTATCTATATTAGTTGTAAAACTGAAACCTGGGATGTTATCGTAAGCCTGCCCTTCACAAAGGTCTTGCTCTATATTATTTTCATCTAGGTTGTAATTACTGATTAGAATATTCACTATGGAGTCGCAGCCATTATTTCTGGTTTCTATAATGTCAGCACTGGCAAAGTATTCTTGTCCTTCTATCATGATGGATGTGCCTGGGCAGATCGTCGTATCTATTGAGAGTAGAAAATCCTCTTTGATCAGAATAGTTTCACTTTGGTTAAGGTCTTTCCCTTGGCATTCAAAGGCGGTGTTATTTATAGAGTTAAGGTCTAATTGTACTAAGGGATCGCCACCCATGTAGAAGGTGTCGGCACTCATGATGGGGTCATTGAAGGTAACACTAGGACAAAGCGTGATGGTCGCTGCTCCACTGACAGTAGGTGTTTCTATCAGGCTTAGCTCTTGTGGGTTTTGACCTGATATGATTAGTTCTAAGAGACCGTCTACATTGGAACTGAGAGTGACAGTTATACAATCATCTTCACTGTAGCAGATTTCGTTATCAGATAGGACCATAGTCACATCTGAGTCAGGAACAACTTCTACGACAAAATCTGTAGAGTCAGGATCGCAGCCTGCTGCACCACCGATTATATAAGTAAACTCTGTGTCGGCAGTAACAGTATAATTTTCATCTACAGGAATTGTAAGATCAGAGGTCAAATAAAATTGCCCACCTGGTGTTTCATTCTCTATAAAATCGGAAAGAAGAATGGTATTTCCTGTACAGGCATACACATCATCTATGTCCACGCCTGCTGATAGGTTATCAGAAAGTGTGATAGTGATAAAGGCAGTGTCAGCCGCACAACTACTAGAATTAGACTCCAGTATATATTGTACTTCCACCATGTCGTTAAGAGACGCAGGAAGCCATTGCTCAGGGTCAAATACGGGAAACCCATCCTCAGTAAAAATACCACCTGGCATCGCATCTGAAGATGTCAAAGTAGTCATGTCGATAGCCTGTCCTTTACAAATAGGTATTTGACTATCATCTCCTGCATTCAGGCTCTCTATTATCGTGATCTCTATGCGCCCCTCAGGAATATCACACTGATAAGCAGGGTCAGTTTGTAGTGTATAGACTATGGTATATACCCCAGGATCTACATTGTCAAAAACCCAATCCGCTCCAGGAGAAGCAGGTTGGCAGATGCCAGTAGAATCAAATACTTTAAAGCTAGCCAAGGCATCGTTACCTGATATATAATCTTCGACTGTTACTGTTCCTGTCGTAGCACAGAGGGTATCGTTTCTCGCTGTGCCTAAGGCAGGTGCTGGAGCTACGTCTATGGTAATAGTAGAGTTGGCGGTGTTACAACCGGGCTTTTCTATGGAATAATATATCTCTTGAGTACCCATGCCCAGAACACTGAGATCCACGCTAGTAGGATCTGTTATTTCAAAATCTACTGGATTGCCATCTATGGCAAAGCTGCCACCCAGATCTGGAGTTCCTAAAAGTTGATAAAGATTTACCTGATCAGTATAGCCCTGACAGATTCTTAAAGTGGAATCTATTCCAGTGGATGGGTCACTTATAATAGTCAAAGAATTGACCGATGATCTATTAGCACAATAAGGATTATCATCTGTTCCTACGATGGTGTAGGTTATTCTATACTGGCCATCAGGGAGAGTAGTGACATCCCAGTTAGCGGGATCAGCAACTGTAATAGGATTCATATTGGAGTCAGCAAAAAACCATTCTCCTCCTTCCAAAGGATTACCCATCAGAAAAGGAATATCTAAAATGCCTACACTGGCACAAACAGTATCAATAGTTAATTCCCCAACGTTAAGAGGTGGCACTACTTCTATTGTAACCTGACTAGTTTTTGTAGGGCAGCCTGGCTTGCTGATTTCATAATCTATGGTATAGTTCCCTTCTTGAATATTTACAATATTTACATCAGTAGGGTCTGTCAGGCTCAAGCCAGAATCGGTCATGAACGTACCGTCTGTATCTGGGTTTCCAAGTATTTCAAAAATATTTAGAAACTGATTAGTCAATTCACAAATGACTATGGAACTATCCTGTCCCGCTTTGGGTTCAGAAATTATTTCTAAGAAAAAGGAATCTAAAGCATAACAAGCACCACCTTGGGCAAAGGCAAAACTGTCTCTATAAAATACCTGAGTGCTTTGGTTGATAGGGAAGATGGGGTTGAGGATATTTGTAAATTCTCTATCGCTGGCGTATTCTAAATTAGGGTTGTTATTACTAGGAGGTGGTAGTAGGCCTTGGTCACAAAATTGTGCTTGTAATGGTACAGCCAAAATGGGAGTTTCTCCTATTTCAAAAACCAAAGTATCTATGCTCGCACAAGCGCCTGTCTGCGTGGGATCGTAGAGATACAAGGTATCTAGTGGGTTGTTCCCTGCTTGTGCTTGGGCAAAAGTTATGGTATCTCCGGGCTGATAACTCATTCCTCCGGGAACTTTGTCATAGTAGGCAACAGTAGCTGAAGCAGGTAAGATGGGTGGTAAGAATAGTGTATCACAAGTATGCTCAGGGATGGCAGCAGTATAGCTAGTACCACCTAAGAATGAAAGCCTGAGTTCGGTAGTATCTATGCACTCCTGAGGCGTACCCTCGTTATTGATTGCTATCAAGTATAATAAAGAAATACCATCACTAGCTGTTATTTCATCTCCATCAAAAAATTCTGTACCAGTCCCATCAGCTGCCGTGTTGTAAGAAAAATCCAGATTGTCTTGATTATTAATCATAGGGAAGGGTAGTATGATGCTGCCACATTGTTCTAGCGGACTAGTAGGGGTGATGATTTCAGGAGCTACAGCAGCGATGAGTTCAAAAGACTCTACGTCATCACAATTAGCTGCAGTGCCATCGTAGACATAGATCTGATTAGAGCCAAAATTGACTACCACCTCACTGAAGGGCGCATAGGGGCCATCTGTCAATGCTGCATCTAGATAGTATTGTGGATTGACACTATTATCTATCATGGCTATGTCGTCAAAGTCAGGCAACTGGTATTCATCTCAGCAGTTGTAGATGATAGGTTCTGTTATTGTAATGATAGGGCTGGGTACGATTTGTAGCTGTACTTCGATGATATCAGAAAAACAGGGGTCATCTAGTACGGCAGCATATACTGGGTTGCCATCAGCTATATCATAAGCGGTAGGCGTGGTGATAAGATCTGTGAGGTCTGGTGTCGCAAGCCACTCTACATATTCTCCATCACCAATCTGTTCATCATACTTTTCTCTTAGGTTTATGGTTTCTCCTGGTGCCAAGCATTCATCCATCACGGTGGGAGGATCTATATTTGGCTTGTCTTGTAAAAGCACATCTATGACAGCACTACTACCACCATTTATTACACCAGTACACCCATTTTGATCCATTACGCTAATCAGTTCAAATTGGAGGTCAAAAAAGATGCTCGGTATAGATAAAATTATAGGATCTGCGTTTAGATCAGTATTGCCTGCGGGACCACTGCAAATCGTAATAAAATTTGTTGGAAGGTTATTAATAGTTAAAGGAAAAGGAAGGCCACCTATTACAATGTCATATGGAGGAGTACCACCTGAAAATGAAAATTCCAAGGTGTAATCACTAGAGGCGCAACCATCTTCACAAACGACTACTTCTCCACCAGAAGGTGTATCTAGTGTGGCGTCAAAGGAAGAAGACAAATTGACGGTGACTTCGTCAGTTGCTGTGCATGAGTTTACATCTGTAGTCGTCAGGGTATAGACCTCATTGTCTTCTGCATTGATTGCAGTAGTATTCTGAGCTTGGTCGTCGGCGATAACTCCTGTTCCAGAATTTGTCCATTCCCAGTCAGTGACAATTGAATCGTCGCCAGCATCACCATCTAAAGTAAGAGCCGTTCCATTACAAATGGGGGAATTGGTGGTTATCTCTGGCGTTCCTTCCCAGCATATAATCACCACATTTTCAAAGGTATTAGTTTCTGTGAGTGACCAGTTTTGATTTGTAATAATTATTTCAGCTTCCGTTTCTCCATCTCTACAAAAGGTAGGGCTAACATAGGTTCCGAATTGTTCAAAATCGGTGGTTCCAGCTTCACCTATTAATTCAGAGTCTACTTCGTTTGTTCCTATTAAAAATTGCATCCACATAAAATCCCAGCCACATGCCGTTGCATTGTTACAACCAGCTGCGTTAGGATCTTCAGGGTCGCAAGGACAAGATGGACAATCATCACAACTCTCCATGTTACCTGATCCTATCCATGGCAAATTAAAACTGTAGTCTACTGAAAATTGTATAGAGCTACAATCTGAGATATCTATAGAAGAGTAGGTATCTAGAATATGTCCATCTATATCGGTATGTTCAATAGGACCAGCCTCAACGATAATAGTGTTTTGAGAACTTAAGCTTGATGAGGTAGTAATGACAAGAAAAAAGATTAGTAGATACCTCATTCAAATATGGTCTTATACTTATTTTAAAAGGAATCCTAAAATAACCAATTTGGATATATGGAGAGGATAATCTTAGTCAATTCTATTCTAATTAATGGTAATTTTGCTTTCATATAATAATAAGTTTTAATATGAGTCAGCAATTAAGTGAGCAAGAACTAGTCAGGAGGGAGAATCTTCAGAAAATGATAGACCTAGGCATAGAGCCTTACCCAGGTACCACCTACCCTGTAACCCATACCGCTAAAGAGGTCCATGAAGG
>CALLAE010000078.1 GCA_938002665.1 uncultured Saprospiraceae bacterium
GTATTAAAAAGAGCATTTGTGGATTATTAACAAACTATTAGCAAATAGAATTCCTTCCTTCATCTCCTCCTATTACTGACAATAATAATGCAAGTCAATATGATTACATGTTAAAGAACAAGCAAAATATGTCCTACGTTAATTAGGCTAATAAATTATAATATATATTGCATATGATAGAATATTACAAATTAAATTATATATTATGTATAATCTTCAAAACACTTCAAAACACTTCAAAACACTTCAAAACACTTCAAAACACTTCAAAACACTTCAAAACACTTCAAAACACTTCAAAACACATTTTTAACCATAAGTTTCTTCTTTGTGTTTTACTGTACTGCTTGTTCTCAAAACGTGAACTATCATCTATGGATAGTTGAAACTCCAGGACAAGAAGGTGAAATATCTAATACTGACATAGATGGCATTCTCAATTTAGTTAACGATAATTTCGAAGATCACGGCATTCACATTAATTTTTGTGTAACTAGATTTACAAACACCTCTATAAGTGATATATTAAATGCAGGAGGAGAAAATGCTCCTTTTGACGCCAGAGATCACATAGCAAACTCATGTTCAATTCCATTCAATCCGGAAAAGATGAATTTTTATCTTCTCAGTAGCTGTAGTCATGAGGGCCTTGGCAATTTCCCTGGCAGTATTCCAATTGGTTTTACTTAGCTGATTGTCAAAATGAGGAATTAAATGGTATAATAGAAGGATGGAATAGTTATTTTGGGTGCTACAATTCTGCTCCATTACCTGACATTCCATATGTAGTCTGTTGTGATTGTTGTAGCCCACCACCACCTCCTACAGACTATGAATGGGTAGAAGATGTGGAAACAGGAAGGGTCACAGGTGGCGGCGGCTATTCTCATACAGTTAGTCCAAATCCTACAAACGATTTTTTTATTGTAAGCGGACTAGGCAATGGAGAAGAAGTCAGTTTATTTGATCTTTCTGGCAGACGAATATTCTATAATGCTCAGGTGTCCTCAGAAAGTATAAGGATTGATTTGTCAAGTTTTACTACAGGAGTTTACAGATTAATAATAGACCACGAGAATCAAGAGAGATATGCCGAGAATATTTTTAAGAACTAAGATTCCTTGCCTTTCTCTTAAGTGGGTTTTTGTAAGTCTCATCTCAAGCTATACTATTTTACTGAACGGCCAAGAGCCGTTCAGTAAAATTTATGATTTCGATTTACATCAGTGTAATGGATTCATGCTTGCAGAGGCAGAAGGAGCTTTTTATTGTGTAGGGAATAGCCTGCAGAAAAGCTTGGTGATGAGAGAAGATAAGCCAATGATATTCAAAGTGGATAAACACGGAGAGCCAGAATGGCACAGAATCTATGAAGATGATAATCCTTATTTCTGCAGTATAAATCTTTCTCGTGATCTGCTCCATCTAGACGGTAGTATCTATTATACTTTCATGGAGCTGTCTTTCCAGCCTGAATGGAGAGACCTAAACTATGTTCCTGTTCTTAGATATCATGTAGATTCTGATGAGTTGAGTACTCACTATGTGGTTAGAGATACGGCAACAAATTTTCATCCGCCTGCTTCAGCTGGACTATTGGAAACTTATAATGGAAATATTGCTTTACTAATGAATCAGAATATAGGGACTGATGTTCCTTATGTTTTTATACAAGAGATCGATCCGCTTTTGCCTGATAAGGTATTAAATGAGTTTAGATATCAACATCAAGATTATAGCCTATACGCTTATGATATAGTTAAGAGTAGTGGTAGTTATTTTATATCAGGAGAAGCAGTGACCATAGAAGATCCTAGGATGGATTATTTGTTTTTAATGGAAGTAGATGCAGAATGGAATTTCTCTAAGATCAAATTTTATACTGATACAGAGTATGGTGGTTCTACACATAACATGACTGTAGATCATGATGATGACATTGTTATCGCTACGACCCAGTTAGTGGTGGACCCTACTGTTCCCATTATAGTAGGGATTACTTCCAGACCTATAATTACAAAATTCGATGCGCAACTCGATGTTGTTTGGCAGAGACCTCTTGGCCAGTGGTCCTTTGAGGAAGATTCTGTAGCTGAGCAATATGATGATGTCATAGTTAGCCATGATCAAGATGGATATATCCTAGTAGGGAGTAGACCAGCAACAGATACTATTAATATAGGTGGGGGTATACTGGCTAAATTGAGTACAGAGGGCGATAGTATTTTCTATAGAGTCTTACAGCCGATGGAAAAAGCAGTCAGCGCGGAGTTCAGAGATGTGATTCATACCTCAGATAATTATTATATGACTGTATCTACGATGACGCCTTGGGTATTTAAAGATGAGTTGTTTCATAAGACGTGGTTGTTGAAATTTGATGAGGAAGGTCATGTAGTGAATGTAGACAGAACGAATGTGGAAGAAAATTCTTTTTCTCCAGAAGTCAGTATTTTTCCTAATCCCTCTTCTGACTATATATACATAGAGCACGATGACCTTAGTGAGGTTTCTTATAGTGTCTATAATTCTGCTGGGCAGCTTATGATACACAAGGAAAATACTGCCGCGTATCATACTTACATAATGGATGTCAGTAGCTGGCAGGCAGGAAAGTATTTTCTGGAGATTATAGATAGGGAGGGGCAGCGGTATGTGGAACAGTTGCTGGTGGGTCGGTAAGGACTATTGGCTTCAAAGTGTGGTTTTTGATGAAAAAGGGTTTTATCATTACGAGCATCGCTGATAAATTTCCGTTCTCTTAGGTAGGCGGCTAACACGGCGGCAGTTTTTGCTTAGTTATTAGGATGTTTGAAAGAAGATTGACACTTGTAGTTGTGAAGTGAGCATGGAAACTTAGAGCTACGTGTAAGCACCATTCTAGCAGGAACGGAGATCATTGGATACACTGTGTTGCGCTCATGATGAAAAAGGGTAATGGAAGTCATTACTCCAGTGCATGCTCCTTCCTATGCGCCTTGTATCTGCCTTTCCCGAATTTCGTTCCATTGAATTCTGCAGTGGGCTTTAGCTTTTCTTGCTCTTCTATGGGGAGCTGATTGAAATCTTTACATTTTATAGAGCAGGTATTTTCATAGTGTTCTTTGCACTTTGGGCATTGGATAAATAGGATATGACAGGAATCATTAGCACAGTTAGTATGGTCATCCGAAGGTTCGCCACACTGATGACATTTAGAGATGACGTCTGGAGAAATCTTTTCACCTAATCTATCATCAAAGACAAAGTTCTTACCTACGAACTTATTTTCCAGCCCCTGCTCTGCAGCCTGGCGCGCATATTCTATAATGCCTCCATCTAACTGGTGCACTTTCTCAAAGCCTCTATGCTTAAAATAGGCACTGGCTTTCTCACATCTTATCCCACCTGTGCAGTACATGAGGATATTCTTTTCCTTATGCTCTTCTAGTAGATCCTCCACTATGGGTAGGGAGTCTCGGAAGGTCTCTACATCTGGAGTCAAAGCATTCTGAAAGTGGCCCACTTCACTTTCGTAGTGGTTGCGCATATCTACGATGACGGTATCTTCTCTTTCCGCGAGCGCATTGAAGGCAGCAGCATCTAAGTGCTGGCCTCTGTCTGTCACATCAAAACTATCATCATCAAGACCATCCGCTACTATCTTGTTTCTGATCTTTATCTTAAGCTTGTAAAAAGACTTCCCATCATCTTCTATGGCTTTATTCAGACGAATGCTATTCAGAAAGTCAATGCTGTCAAGAGCTGTAACCATGCTTGCCCAGTTCTCTTCTGGAACTGATATCTGAGCATTGACACCTTCTGAGGCGATATATATTCTCCCGAGCACTTCTTGCTCCGCTAATAGAATGAAGAGATGATCTCTGAAGAAGGGAGGATTAAGTATCTGCGCATACTGATAGAAAGAAAGGGTTATCCGCTTTCTCGGATCTTCTTGCACTTGTTTTTTTAGGACCTCTTTGTCTACTAGATTGTACAGTCGCTGTGTCATAACATATTGAAACTATAGCGTCTGGCGAAAGCGAGGGTACAATACCAGCCCAAATACATGCTTATCTGAGAAGAATAAGCTCTGCTAGGTCTGGTAATAATAGGTACCACCATCTCGCTTTTGCAATAAACGCTGGTGATTATAGAAACAAAGTTATGACAAAGTTTTCTAAAGCTTCATTTTGATAAAATATTGACTTCCAATGAGTTAGTTACATATAGTCATATGATTACTTATAATAATATCACTATTTAAAAGTAATTCATTACTAAAACATTACACATATGAAACTTTTTAATAAGTTTTTCGTTTATATGATTGTGAAATAGAAAGTTCTGTCTATTTTCGCAGCTGTATAGGCTTCTCGTAAGCAGATATAGAACCTAAATAATGAGAAATATGACCTCTAGACCTAGTCTCAGAGGTTTCCATATAAAGACGTAGTTTTCTTATTTTGAGACCTTAGTCGAAAGAGCCTGAGTAATAGTACTTGGGCTTTTCGCATTCTACACTTATATGTTTATGTTGAAAGACTGGTTACGATCATCTTTTTATTGTATCAGACCAAGAGATCTACTCACCCTATAAACCAATTCTCAATCGATAATTAAAAAGAGAATTTAGTTTAGACCTAAAGAAAAAAGCCTTTAACTCCCAAGAGCTAAAGGCTATATTAACTGAATCAATGTCATTGCTATTTTTGAATGACTATCCGCTCAGAAGCCACTTGGCCATTAGTATATCTTGCGCTGACTACATAAGTGCCGCTCACTAGATCCGTCACAGATACCTCATTATCCACTGATTCACTCGGAATAGACTTTACTAGGGCACCATCCATCTGATACATCGCTATCTCACTTACAAGTTCTTTTGGCTCAGCTGTCACTGAAAAAGACTCACTGGTTGGATTAGGAAACATCTTTACACTGAGAACTGGCTCTGCAGCAAGGGTCTCAGTTGAGCTCATTGGATCTAAGGAGTTGAGTTCCTCTTTTACTTGTTCAAGGGTAACAGGATTAAAGTCTAACTTGACTATATCATTCTTTCCTGTGATGTGATCCATAGCGGCCATGTGTGGTTTTTGATCTATTAGTTTTAGTGCTACTAGCTTAACGGCCTCTCCTACCGGCACATTCTTAAATTGTCCCTGCCCTACGCCTCGCCTACCTGTGAGTATGCTCCTTATGTCTTTGAATATCATATAATACCTGGTGTTCTGATACTCACTACCAGAAAGGACGGTTACAGTAGACCTCACCGTACTTTGCCTAAAACGATCACAGTTAATCCATCCCAGCTCACTGATGCCGACCACATAACTAGAGAAACCATCATTACTTATGCGGCCTGTCTTAGCATAGCGTTCCATATCCGCCCGCTTTTGTGCATCGAATATGAGGGCTCTCAGATCTGGATAGTAATTATTTCTTGTGTAGACAAGATGCTCATCTTGGAGCACCTCTAGTTTTTTTTCTTCAATAATCTGTCTTGTATAGTTTCCAAATGCTTTTCTATAAGCCTGTTTATGATCTAAGCGTATGCGATAAGGCTGACTCATAAAAGAAAACAAACTCTTCAGTAATTCTGCTGGTGCTCTTCTTTGTCCCATCCGCTCCAGTCTCTTGACTGTACTGATCAGTTTTATTGCATAATTATATTCCGTCATTTCTTTCTTGTACTCATCTATCCTTTCTACTCTTTTTGTCACTTCTCTATACCATGCATCTAATGCTCTCTGCTCTAATGGTTTGTTATCATAGTAAGCTTGTAAGTTCTTTTCATAATTGGCATACAGCTCTTGGTATTTGCTTTCAGAGTAAATCTGCTTGGAAGGTGGATATGGCATATCCTTGGCCCGTGGCCTTACAGGCATTTTGTCAAACTGTATTTTAGGTTCTTCTATCTTGCCAAACTCATAATTGACTATAAGAGATAGGTCTACCATCAGCGGATCATTCTTTACCTGTGTAGTCCTGACAGGGACACCTGCAGCCTCCCATGACACGAGCCCATCCTCTTCCTCCACTCCATAGAAGACTTCCATGCCTTCCTCTTCTTTCTGAACAGGGTAGATTAGTTCCAGACTTTTGTCTAGTCTAAGTTCTTTGCCACCAGAGGTCGCTTGGATATTCATCATCCCTCCTGTTTCTAAGAGCTCATCTTTAGTCTCGGTGCTCAGATTATTAGCAACGATGTCTGAATAATTAAATGCTTCTATAATCTCTAAATCGACTGGACCAGTCACCGCGGAGCCATCCATATGCACAAAAGCATCCTTAGGAATGTAAATACTACTGCCGTTCTTCAAATCAAAGAAATATGCCTTCTCATCACAGGTAAATTTCTGCACAGGATCTTCCTGCCCTATTGCAGCAGTAAAGTCTTCCACTGATTCATAATTCCATGTGCGGTATTGTAGTTCCACTCTTCTATTCTTCTGCTTAGCAAGGGACGAGTTTTCATTGACTAGAAGTTTTTTCTCTCCTTGAGAGTCCATGGAGATATTTGTTTCTGGGAGTCCCATAGAAACTAGATACTCGTGGACCTCAGTAGCTCTAGCTTCTGCGAGACGTTCATTATAGACATCAGAACCATCTTGATCTGTATGCCCTATTATCTGTAATTGGAAATCAGAATGCGATTCTAATTCTGTAATGAGGGTATTCAGATCTGCCATAGCTTGGTCATCTAAGGCATGCTGGTCCACGTCGAAATGGATGAAAGAATGTACGGGGAGGGATTGGGAAAAAACAGTAGCGTAACTGCAGAGGAAGAGCAGCCACAAGAAATAGCGAAGTTTCATGTGTAGATTTTTAAATATTAGTTAATAAGCCCTGTGTCAGAAATTATCTCTCTGACCTAAATATAACCTCGCTTAGTTGTTTTTATTTTGTTAAATGGAGATAATGTGAGAATAAATACCAGATTTTAACTAATAAGCCAATTGTTTAAGAATGGAATAGAGAAACAATGAAATAAATGTAAGTTCTCATACAGTATAGCTCTTAATAGTTTTGATAGAAGAAACCTTGCATCGCTTCACTTAAGATGAGAGCACAAAAAAAACGGGCCGCTCCATGCAGCCCGTTTTACCTATCTATTATTTATAACTGTGTTGTCATTAGGAAGGCCTCACTTAGCCTTTCCCCATGCAGTATAACCACAGTCCATGTAATCTACATAATCTTGGACACCAGTCTTAAAGCCCCTAGGCTTAGCCAAAACTTCCTCGTCAGAAGTCATCATGACATATAGAGGCTGAGAGTTCTGATCAAAGTTTAATATCTGAAAATCCGCCCACATATTTCCGACGTTACGGATCTTTTTCCCTTCTCTTGTTTTTGACTTGTAAGTCTTCTCTAGTTTTTTATCATCATCTACGTATAGAGACACGAGCACCCAGTCATTCATTAGTTTATTTCTGACCTCATCATCTACCCAGATAAGCTCTTCTGTCTTTCTACAATTCACACAACCATGACCAGTGAAGTCCAGGAATACTGGCTTACCCTGTGCTTTGGCAAATGCCTTCCCTTCATAATAATCTTTGAAACAAGGAATACTATTCGCACACATGGTGTAAGACGGATATTTCGCTTTGATGTCTTTATCCACCGCTGGTTCTTTCAGAAAGAAATTATAACTGCTCGGTGGCGCTAGTCCACTCATCGCTGCCTTGGAATTATAGCTCTGCGTTTTCTTATTAGGTACAAAACCTGTCGCTAAATATATAGTAAAGGCTAAAGCGGCAAAGGCAAATATTTTTCTAGTCAGTGATAGTTTCGTTACTGGACTGTCATGTGGGAATTTAAATAGCCCAAAGAGATATGCCGACATCCCTGCAAAGCATAATACCCAAATCGCCATGAACAACTCGTATCTCAAAAAGCCCCAGTGGTTAGTTAGATCTGCAACTGATAAAAACTTAAAGGCCAACGCTAACTCTAAGAAACCAAGAACGACCTTTACAGAATTCATCCAGCCACCAGATCTCGGCAAGCTATTCAATAAAGCCGGTACAGCTGCAAATACACCAAATGGTAACGCTAAGCCCAAGGCAAATCCACCCATCACTATCGCCGGACCAAAACCTGCACCACTAGAGGCCGCCTGCACGATAGCCGTACCTATAATAGGACCTGTACATGAGAAAGAAACGAGTGCCAGAGTGAAGGCCATAAAAAAGATACCCATCAGGCCACCTTTGTCTGCCATACCATCAGTCTTAGTAGACCAGCTACTCGGCAAGCGTATTTCGTAATATCCAAAAAAGGAAAAGGCGAAAACAATAAAGATCAAAAAGAACAAAGTATTTGCAATCCAGTTAACCGACAACCTATTAAGCGCCTCTTCGCCAAACATCGCGGTCAATCCCAGTCCTAAAGCCACATAGATCACTATAATAGATAAGGCATAGATGAGTCCATTCACCCAGCCTTTACGCTTTGTATCTTTTGTAAAAAAAGAAACTGTCAGAGGAATCATCGGAAAGACACATGGTGTCAATAAAGCGATCAGTCCCCCTAAGAATCCAAAGAAAAATGTAGACCAGATAGATCTAGAGTTCTCGGCCTCTACCGTGCCACAGTTAGCAGCAGGCGATTTGTAGCTAGCTGATAACTTAGGGATTCTATTATCTAGAAACTCACCATCTATCTTAGCACCTATAGATGCTAGATCACTACCTGTCATAGGCGCTGCTTTCGCTTTATCAAAATCATCATAATCCATCCGCTGACTAGTCTTGACATCAAAAGCAAAATCCACATCAGTAGGTGGTAAACATTGCTCACTGTCACAGGTCATATAAGTCAGATAGCCTTTAAATTTATCTGCGGTTGTTTTTATCTTATGCGTAATGACGAATGGCTTGTTAGATAAAAATTTTACCACTTCCACATTGTCAAACAGCTTATCTGGACCCTCTTTCTTATATCCTTCCTCAGTACCTTTTCCTAACTGCTCTACGCCTTCAGTCTCGTAAGTAATTGCTGTAGGTACTGGACCTTCATCAGAGGTAAATTGTGAGTAGACTGTCCACTGATCTTCTATAGTAGCGGTATACTTTATTTCATAAGTATTATCTCCGAGTGGTTTCATAGCGAGGTCCCAGCTGACAGGATTTAAAAGAGCGCCCGGTGCGGGTTCCGAAGTTGCGCCACTTTGATTTTGAGTACTGACACCTCCTATTTTAATATTATCACCAGAGATATTGATACCATCTGTAGCACCTTTGATATTGACAATTTTAGCCTCGCTGCTTTTTGCTTTTTCTACTACGTCAGAGATAGAGGTGGAGACTTTTTCTTTTGTACTGTTGACCTTAGAAGCGACTTCAGTAGCTGCACCAGTTACTGCTGCGGCTGCACCAGTATTTGTTACCGTCTTGACAAGCTTAGAATCAGTAGATTTCTCTTCTGCTGGTGTCGTAGACGGCGGTGTTTTTGCTTTTGTGGGAGTTGCATCTCCTTTTAGAATAAAACTGAAATCTACATCTGTGGGTGGCAGACACATTTCTGCATTACATGTCATGTAAGTCAGATAACCACTTACTTCAGTGCCTGACGGTGCTTTTAGTTTTTGCTTGATTATAAAGGGCTGGTCGGCAAGGAATTTTATTACCTCTACCTCGAACATCTTGTCCATGCCTTCTTTTTTGTGGCCAGACTCTTCTGCTTTCCCTATTTTTTCAAATCCTTCTGACTCATAGTTGATACTAGTAGGTACGGGTCCGTCATCAGAAGTATATTGTGAGTATACAGTCCATGGGTCATCTATCTTGGCTGTGAAGGTGAGCAAGTGCTCATCACCTCCGAGAGCTTCGGCTGTGACAGTCCATTTTACAGGATCTTGAATTTGGGCTTGTGCAAGACCTAATAGGATGATAGAGGATAGGATGGTGAGAAGTGATCGCATTTTAGTTAGCTTGGATATATTACTATTGATAGATTAGTCAGTTTTTAAGGCTGCTAAAATTAAATTTTTACCTCGAAAGGAACCGTCTTAGGAGGCAGACATTTTTCATTATCACAAGTCATAAAGGTGACAGAACCCTTAATTACTGCTGAATCTGAGCTTAATTTGATAGCTTGACTGAAAGAAGCGGAGTCTTTAAACTTGATGACTTCCATATCGAACATTTTGCTGAGCTCCTTGATCGGCTCATCTAGTTCCTGTATTTTTCCTACGAACTCTACTCCTTCTTCTTTTTCAAATTCTATTTCCAAAGGAATAGGACCGTCTGGCGGCGTATGTTGAGAATAGATGACCCAGTTTTTCTGAATAGTCGCCTCCAGCTCTATAGAAGAAGTCTCCTCGTTATAGCTGGCCTCCCAAGTCACTAGATTATCCCAGTCAGACTGAGAAAAAAGAAAATTAGAGAGAAAAAGAAGGGCTATTGTGAATAACAGTCTCATAATATGTAAAATATGTGTTGTAATGTTTTGTAAAGGTCTATCTACCTAGAGTAATTTGCACGGTTTGGGCTATCAATTATCATAACCTTAACTTTTTACGAATCCTTTCGTACATAAGCCTGCTCATATTCCCACTTTTTAATAGAAAAGAGTCTGATTTCCTTACATTTGCGCCCTAAAACTACATTAACATGAGCTTACTTACAGTCGGAACCGTTGCCTTTGATGACATACAGACCCCTTATGGGCATGCTGAAAAAGTAATCGGAGGTGCTTGTACCTACATTTCTTGGGCAGCATCTTACTTTACTGATGACATTAGACTGACCTCTATTGTAGGTGCGGACTTTCCCCAAGATGAAATAAAGCAACTAGAGTCTAGAGGTGTAAGCATGGAAGGTCTTAAGATAATCCAAGATGGAAAGACCTTCTTCTGGGCAGGTAAGTATCATGAAAACATGAATCAGAGAGATACTCTTCAGACAGATCTGAATGTACTAGATGATTTTGATCCGGAGTTGCCAGACTCTTATACTGATAGCCAGTATGTGATGCTAGGCAACTTGACCCCTGATATTCAGATAAGAGTTACAGAACAACTCAAGGCTCCAAAATTAATCGTACTCGATACAATGAATTTCTGGATGGATATTGCCATGGATAGACTAAAAGTCGCCATCTCTAAAGTAGATGTCCTCACTATCAATGATGAAGAAGCACGTCAGTTGTCAGGCGAGTATTCATTGGTGAAGGCAGCTGAGAAGATTTTTACGATGGGACCTAAGTATCTTATTATCAAAAAAGGAGAGCATGGTGCGATGCTCATGTCTCCAGAAAAGACTTTCTACTGTCCTGCTCTACCACTTGCTGAAGTCAAAGATCCTACTGGCGCTGGTGATACTTTTGCAGGCGGCTTTATGGGCTATATTGCTAAGTCAGAAGACACTTCTTTTGAAGGCATGAAAAATGCTGTAGTATATGGCTCTGCAATGGCTTCGTTTTGTGTAGAGGAATTTAGCCTCGGCAAGATGAAAGGACTATCCCAGGACGACATCGAAGCCAGAGTACAAAAGTTTGTAGAGCTCACTTCTTTTAATATAAGTAAGTAGAAACAATAACTGCACTCTAGTAGTCTACATCTTAATGCAGAAGAATACTAGAGTCCTAGTTCTTTTCTCAGTACTGCATCTTTGTTTTGATTTTTTTGCCAGTAAGGTAACTGGATAGTATTGATCAAAGTTGCTGTAGAAGTCATTTGTTGTTTTCCAGCACCATAACCACTGTAAGCTATTTCTTCCCAGCCTAAAATTTTATAAGGAAAGGCATCCTCAAAAGAAATCTTCAAAGTCCTACCCAATTCTGGATAAACTAAGGAATAGACCTTATGGTTATCTTTTTCAGAAAGACTCAGCTCACAAGAGTAAGCTTGTAGCTCAAGATGACTCATGCGGAGATTGTGAAAAGCAGGTATTACCTTTTTAATACCCAAAGGAAGTGCAGTAGGATCTATTCTTATGATAGAATAGAAGTCATCTTCCATCCAGGTTTTATCCAGAACTGTTTCCATGTTTTCTCCTTCAAAATAAGAGGACACTTTGACTTTCATTTTCTTTTCGTTACGCAATTCCATATAGCTGTGTCCACACCATTCTTGTATAGATGAGCTGATCTTTAGGGAATGCTTTGGGGATTCTACGGGTAGAAAAGTACTGGTCATAATGGAATAGGGATAGATCCCGGTATGGAAGTTCATGGTCGTGTTTAACTTTAGTACTGGAACTTGGTCTTTCCTGTAAGTATCAGGTTTAGCCCCTAATTCTGGAGAGTGGTTCTCAGTTACAAAGACCATTACGGCTTTGCCAGTTCGTAATTCTCCATATCGAGCGATGCTGAGTTCATAGCTAGATATTTCGCCACTGTTATCATACCAGTAGTTTTTGAACTCCTTACTAGCTGACTGGGAGGGAGCTATTTGTGGTAAGCAGGCTGCTGCCAGAACTAGGCAACTTAGATAGACTATCCTATTCATAGTGTTGGGTTTAGCTACGCAAATCCTAACAATATAAGCCCTTTAAGGTTCTGAAAATCTAATTGGCAATAATCTTACACAAAGTATTATTCTCATTGTATGGCGTGGGTGGGAATCGAGAGTTGTTTTGTCTTAAGGGTAAATATTTTAAACAAGCAATATTTTAGAACACCTCTGAAAGTCTAATAAAAACTTAAAGCGCCTACTAACAAGAGGCGTTGGAAATTCTAATATTTTTTAACCGATTTTAATTAACTAAACAAAGTAGAAACCTAGTCCATTTTTGGGGTAGGTTTTTTTATTGGAGCAGGTACTTAAAATTTAGGCTTTAACAATAAGTGGCTTACTCTAAGAAGAAAAAAGAAATAACTTGCTTTCTGAAAACTACAATCATGAAAGCCATACTTGCTACTCTCATATGCCTCTTTCCCTTACTACTTACCAGTCAAAATTACCAAGCTATAGATGCTTATGCAAAGTCTATAGACCTTACTACAGACTATAAGCAAGCAGCAAAAGAACTGACAGAACCCTATAAAGATGAATCTTCTAAAGCAAGAGCCATCTTTAGTTGGTTAGCCTATCATCTGGAATATGATAAAAGACAGCTGAGAAAGATTACTAAAAAGATGAGCAAAGGGCCTCAGAAAATAAATGCCTCCTCTGAAGCGGAAGCCAAGAAAATGTTACTAGAAAAGGAGAGAGCTGCTATGGAGAGAGCGCTGAAGAAGAAAAAAGGTGTCTGTCAGGATTATGCCTGGCTCTTTACTGCCATGCTAGAGGAAGTGGGCATAGAGGCGGAATTTGTGGTGGGTCACGGGCGCACGGAACCTTCTGCTAGATATTCTAGTGAGTTAGGACATGCCTGGAACGCAGCTAAGATAGATGGCGAATGGGCCTTATTTGATGTTACCTGGTCTAAAGATATGTGGGAGGCTGGTGGTGATGGTTTCTTTATGATGTCTCCACAAGCCTTTCTGAGGTCTCATTTTCCAGAAGATGAAGCATGGCAATTGATCCCCGATCCTATAGATATGAAGGCGTGGATAAAACAGATGTTCTGGTACAAAGGCTACGAAAGATATGGAGAAGCAAGCGTTATGGCTGGCACAGATACTATCACTCTATCCACTTTCCCCATAGACAGTACTTTTAGGATAGATCTGATCTTACCTCCTGGAAAAACCTTGTATGCCGTTAAGAATCAAGGACAAAAGAGCAAAGAACTCACTAAACAGGGCAACTCCTACCTAATGGACTTTAAGGCCAAGAAATTTAGAGGGACAACTACGATTGCTGTTTCAGATGGTCAGAAGCTATGGCCACTGCTGGATGTGAAGGTGAGATAGGATTTCCGTGACTTTTAAATATATCGTTTGTAAAGTAGGCTAGGAATGGCCTATATTTGCACTCCGAAATTTGGCGTGGTAGCCTTGTCCTGAGCTTGTCGAAGGATCTGGAGCTACGCTAATGAATCTGATGGCGTGGTAGCTTCTCTCCACTACGGTCGAGACAGGCGCTTTCGCCACTACTTGTTTAATACGGCGTGGTAGCTCAGCTGGTTAGAGCGCAGGATTCATAATCCTGAGGTCGGCGGTTCGGGTCCGCCTCACGCTACTTTTAAGCCCTTAACTAGCTGATAGTCAAGGGCTTTTTTTATTCTAGGGGTCGCCTAGACGAGCAGAGAGCAACGGGTGATAAAGAGCTTATATCTTAATCACTTTCATCAGACAAGGTGCTCTGCCTTCGGTACTGCTTTTGAGATAATAATTGCCAGCGGAAAAACTAGAAAGATCTAGTTTGTTTTTAGTACTCGTAAGAAGTACCTGTCCTTTTACATTCAGGATTTCTATAGTGGTCTCAGGGTCTTTATCAGAAAGATAGAGTTGGGTTGCTACGGGGTTAGGGTAGACTTCTATACAGTCAGTAAGCTCTAGATCTATATTGCTTACATCATTCAGTTCTAGCTCGCCTTCAAAGATACCTCTACCATGTGTTCCTACTCTGATGAGTTTTGCCTCTTTCTGGATTTCTATTTCAGAGATATAGGTATTAGGGAAGTCACCCACAGGATTCCAGTCTATGATTTCAGTTCTGGTATAATAGACACCATCGTCTGTTCCTATAAAAAGATAATCGAATACATCTTCAAAGTAGGTGATGGCGGTGACAGGAAGATTAGGTAGGCTACCAGAAATATTTTCCCAAGTCCGTCCAGCATCATACGATTCGAAAACTTTTTGTGCTTCCATGTATCCACTACAGACTAGATAGACGTGATCTGCATCATTAGGATCCACAGCAATATCTTCTATGTTTTCTGGTAGAGGTAGGTCTATCTTTTCCCATCGTGAAAACCCATCATCACTTACGTAGAGATCAGAGCTGGTATGTCCCAAGCCATATAAGGAACCTGTGCTCTTGCCGTAGTTTTCTACGACATAGATGCGTTCTGAATTTGACGGGGCGATTTCTAAGAGGTCTAGATTATTCCCTTCCGCAAGGACGTCGCTAATAGGCATCCAACTGTCTCCATTATCAGGTGTCAGGTATACTCTATCATAAACAGTAACGAGTACATTTTGATGAGTAGGATCACACTGGAAAGGGGTGACCCACTCTCCGTTACCACCAGCATTATTAGGCAGATTGTCAGAGATAACGGTTTCTACAGCATTGTCATAGCGATAGATGATACCGTTCTGTATGCCATTATAGACCATATCGACATTAAAGGGGTCTAGGCCTTGCATCATGCCATCAGCAGTGGGCGCAGTCGGAAACCAATCTTGGTCGAAGAGTAGTACATTCCCATTATCTTGAGAGCCGCCAGATACCAATTTTGCATCAGCTTGTGAGACACCTATGTCATAGTACTGGGTTATCTGTAGACCGTTGGAGAGATTTTGAAACTCATTGTTGGTGACATTGATGGTATATACACCTCCATCATTACAGAGGTAGATGAGTTCTGGCTGTAGTGGATTGCAGAAAGCATTTCGGTAGTCTACATGGACGAGTGGTAAACCAAATCTACCTAACCAATCACTGACCTGAGTAAAATTCTGCCCTTCATCAGTGGAGTGGTGCAAGTTAAACCATCCCGCATATATATCAGAGTCAGAAAGTTGAGAGAAAATACAGATACCGTCTGTCACTTCTATTGAAGCGAGATTTCTAGATCCTGATAAGGATTCACCTGCATCGGAAGAAAGATAAAGTCTCTCATCACCAGCCGTGCAAACATATACTTTGGAGGTATCAAGAGGGGTCACGAGTAATCTTTTATATCCATCACCTACTCTGTAATTGAAACTGAAACTTTTACCTCCATCTGTGCTTTTAAAAAAGCCTGTAGAATTATTGGTTACATAATAAAGGACTTCGGAACTTCCAGGCATGAATTTTACATCACAGACAGAACCACTAGACACTTTTTCATTTGTAGCAAAACCATCTTCTGTTCTGTATAAGCCATCCGCCGTAGCTGTCATGATAGTTCTAGGGTCATTGGGGTCAGCTTCCATCCAGTATATTCTAGCATCATCTAAAAATTTAAAGCTGAGTGACGTGGGCTCCCAATTAGCGCCACCATCAGTAGATTTGTAGACACCTATAGAAGGTGGGCCATACCAGACTCTGTCACTGAGAGCGATATATATTGTTTCTGGATTTTCCTGATCTACGACAACTGCACTGACCGCAAGGAAAGGAAGATCATCTCCGAGAGGCTCATAGCTTTGTCCACCATCAATTGTTTTCCACAAGCCTCCCAAGGGGGTAGCTACCCAAAAGATAAGAGAATCTGTAGGATGAAAGGCCAGGGCATTTGTTCTGCCAAGGCCTATCTGTACACCTAAATCTCTAGTGTAAGAAATATTTTTCCATTCTAGGTCATCCAGCACTTCGTTGGTACGGAGTTGTATTTTGTCTTTTTGTGCTTTTTTATGATAATAGGCGAGGTCAGCCCTGTAGCCGTTAGGATCTAATCTTGTCTTCCAGAAATGTTGCCACCTTTTATATTTGACGTATTCTCCATCTCTATGAACGCCTTGGGAAAGCTGCTGAGGCGCTACTCCTGGATGCTTGGCACTGAAGTAGGCTTCTATTTTATTACAAATTTCAACAAAAGGCTCTTCATGATGTGTATGAAGGATAGACTCTATTGAATCTTGAGAGAATCCACTGTAAGAACATAAGAGCACAAATACAAAGATAGGAATAGGCATTTTCATTCAATGGAGGTTTAGGCACCAAGCTACAAATAATCGTAGAAATTACTGCTATGCTCTTGTGTCCTTAAAGACGTCTTTCGACTTTAGCTACAAGAACGATATCTGGATCTAATTCCAGCGCCAACTTTTCATTGTAATCACTTGTGATAAGGTACAGTTCTCTGAAATATACTCCTAGAAAAGGTATCATAGCTGTAGCATAAGAATCTCTAAACATTACTAGGCTGTTGTCAGTCAGCGCAGCAGGGTTTTTAAAATACACAGTTTTTTCTATGCTTGTTTTTTGTCTAGCCAAGCTGCTACTTGTTTCTTTTAAACTTAAGCGTGGGACAGCTTCTGTGAGGTTGTCATCATTGCAGAGGCCCATCAGATGCTTCAGGTCCCCTGAGCTTGTTTCTTCCCAGCTTATAAGATAGTCAACTAAACTTAGGGGAGGAACGCCTATCGTATTCATAAGCGAAGTGCAGGCATGAAAAGCGCCTAGTTCATTCCAGTGAGAGTCATGTTTGTAATAGAGTAACTCCTTGTTTTTCCGTTCTAAAAAGTCTGCCCTTAGGTCTAGGATCTGAATGGGAGAATTGGTGGCGGCTAACTGTTCTAGAATCTGGTCTGTTTTGGAGGGGTTGTCCTGAATTTGCTTTTTCATTCTATCTGATAGGTACTCAGGATAGATGGTAGTTTTATTGGGCCAGATAGCCATGTGATAACTTATGCCATTATCTTCTAGCTTGTTTTTTCTTTTTATCCAAGCTGAGGTTTTTTGCTCCAGTTTATCTTGTGACCATAGGTTAGTATGTGCATAGCTGCCTAGCATCTGATCCTCTTCTGAGGTATAATATAGCCAGCCTTCTTTACCTAGACAGACTTTTTGTGGCAGAGCAGAACTTTTAAAGATCTTCCTTTTCAGCGCGCTGCTTAGATGTGTAGCCACATTTCTAAAAGTAAAATGGTCCCGATAATAATTTTCTAACCGTGTACTCCATTCATGGGAGAAAACAAAGGAAGGGAAAGTGCTCAGTGTTCTATTTTCACAATTTTTTAAAAGTTGCTCTTGAGTGAGCAGCCCGAGATTAGGCACAAGTAGTGCTGCAACTAAGATCAGAACGAACCCTTTTTTTATACGAGCCTTCATCAGTTAAAATCTAAAGTAAATGAAAGGTGAATAACTAGAAATAGATAACTCCATAAAGCACAGCCCCGCGAGTAGCAGATAAGTAACTGAGGTCATTGTAAGCTGAACAGTGCTGCCAGAAATACCAATGGTCAATTTTTCATAACTGACTTTCCTGATTGGCATGGCAAACAAGATTCCTATAAATAGTATAAAGGCATGATAAGGTGTGAAATAGAGTAGTGTCTTCCAGTCTCCTTGCTGATCAAAGGTGAAGAGCGCCTGCAGGTAGCCGAGCGCTTCCGTAAAAGTTCCTGCTCTAAAAAAGACCCAAGTCACTGCGATCACGAGCAGCGTATAAAGGTGTAGCAAGCCTCTAGGTAATTTTTCAAAGACAAAAGGAAAACGTCTTTCTATTATCATAAAGAGGCCATGCAGCATTCCCCAGATAACAAAGTTCGTATGAGGTCCATGCCACAGCCCAGTAAGAAAGAATACAATGATAAGATTAAGATAGGTGCGGCCACTCCCTTTTCTGTTGCCACCTAATGGAATGTAGAGATAGGATTTAAACCAAGTCGATAAAGAGATATGCCACCTCCTCCAGAATTCTCTGATGGACGTAGAACAATAGGGGTGCATAAAATTTTCAGGAATCTTAAAACCCATAATTAGGCACAGCCCAATCGCCATATCAGAGTAACCAGAAAAATCATAATAGATCTGTAAGCTATACGTCAGCACTCCCAGCCACGCGATGGCAGTGGGCAGAGCCATCACCTCAGTCGTAAACGCAGTGTCAGCAATCAAGGCTAAGCTGTCTGCTATAATTACTTTCTTGGCCAATCCTCTGAGGAATTTTTGTGCACCTAGAAAGGTTTGATCGAGGTGCAGGCTTCTATTGGTGAGGTAAGTTACTATCTCATTATACTTTACTATAGGCCCAGCGATGAGTTGTGGAAATAAGGAAATGTACAAGCCCAAGGTGAGCAGGTTTCTTTCTGGTGGATGCAGACCTCTATATACATCTATCAGGTAAGAGATGCCTTGAAAAGTGAAGAAAGAAATACCTAAGGCTATAGGGATGCTTATCATTCCATTTTCTCCCAGAAATAGCCTCCATGGAATAAAGTGAGGAAATTTCCAGATAGTCAGTATGAGCATATTGCCACCGACACCTAGACCCACCATTACTTTGCTATAGGCAGTATTTCTAGAGTTGGCAATAATAAGCCCCAGCACAAAATTCCAAGTAATAGATCCTATGAGAATAAAGACTAAAATGCCTTCACCTAAAGAATAGAAGAGTAAACTAGCTGCAAGCAAAAAGATATTGCTCAGCTTGAGAGAAAGAAATCTATTGACAATGAGTACCAGTGGTAGAAATAGGAAAAGAAACTGATACGAACTGAAAGCCATAGTTGCTAAAAGGACATGAGATAACTAAAGGTATTATAAGTTCCTAAAGTAAGTCAAAGGATTTCTAAATAGGGCAAAGGCTCTTTGCAAATTTTTAGGATTGTTTAACAATTACTGACTTTTGGACATTGTTATTTTTTTTATTGCGTTCTTTATATTTGTCAAGTATTTTTTGATTCCTAGTTTGATAATTTATGAACATAGCCATTAATAAGCTCACCAAGAGTTACGGCACCCAGAAAGCGGTCGATGACATATCTTTTGAGGTGAAGACAGGAGAGATTTTAGGTTTTCTTGGCCCCAATGGAGCGGGCAAGACAACCACAATGAAAATGATTACTCAGTACCTCGTTCCAGATTCTGGTGACATCTCTATCAATGGAAAGTCTATCGCGACTTCTAGTACTAAAAGTAACATTGGTTATCTGCCAGAGCACAATCCACTCTATCTAGAAATGCCGGTCATGGACTACCTCTCTTTTACTGCCGCCCTCCAAGGTGTCGCTAAAAGTAGAATTCCTGACCAGGTAAAAAATATGGTAATGATGTGTGGCTTGGATATAGAGAAACACAAAAAGATATCAGAACTCTCTAAGGGATACAGGCAGAGGGTCGGCCTCGCACAAGCCATGATACATGACCCTGAAATTCTTATTCTAGATGAGCCCACCACCGGCCTCGACCCTAACCAGATCGTAGAGATAAGAGAACTGATAAAAACCTTAGGTAGTTCTAAGACAGTAATTCTTTCTACCCACATCCTCCCTGAAGTAGAAGCCACTTGTGATAGAATCTTAATTATAAATAGAGGAAAAATAGTCGCAGACGGCACAGCAGATACACTGAGAAAACAATCGCAAGGCACTCAGGTACTCAGAGTAAAAATAGAGGATGGCGAAATGGAAGATATCAAAACTAAAATAGAATCATTATCTACTACACTATCAGTAGATATTCTAGAGAGAGATAGATTCGAAGTGCAGAGCATCGCCGATATACAGTCTAATAGGATCATCTTCGATCTATGTAAGCAACATAACTGGGTGCTGACAGAGATGGTTCCGTTCGAGACGAAGCTAGAAGATATTTTCAGAAACTTGACCACCAACTAAAAAATCAGAAAAACATGACAGCAAGTTGGATAATAGCAAAAAGAGAATTGCGATCATATTTTGATTCACTGGTCGCTTATATTTTACTACTCACTTTTCTGGGTTTTACAGGCTTCTTTGTATGGCTCAGTGGTAATGGAGATGTGTTCTTTAGGAAGCAAGCCGATCTGAAAGTGTTTTTTAGTATCGCTAATTGGACTTTGTTTTTCTTTATTCCTGCCATCACGATGAAGCTAGTCGCTGAAGAAAAAAGATCTGGTACTATAGAGCTTATGATGACTAAGGCGGTAACTAACTGGCAGTTTGTCTGGGGAAAATTCATGGCTGCATTTTTATTGGTTGCCATTGCACTAGCCTTTACGCTACCGTATTATTATACGATAAGCACCCTAGGCAATTTTGATCATGGGGCTAACATTGCGGGCTACTTAGGTCTGCTGTTGCTAAGTGCGGCATATATAGGCATAGGCATCTTTGCGAGTAGTCTGACTAATAATCAGATCGTCGCATTTTTGTTGGCACTGATCATAGGTATCTGTTTTCATTTTCTTTTTGGAGTGATGGCCAGTGGCAGTTCCGGCTTGGTCTCAGAGATCTTTGACACCTTGAGTTTGTCTTCTCACTTTGACAGTATATCCAGAGGTGTTATTGACTCTAAGGATTTGATATATTTTATTTCTGTGACGGCGATAGGGTTGATCTTATCTGAGTACATAATCTCAAAACGTTAATTATGCGCAAAGGAGCAATGTCATTATTTTGGGTGATAGGAATTATCCTGCTACTGAATTTCTTAAGTAGAGAATTCTTTTTTAGAATAGATGCGACTAAGGATAAAACCTATACACTGAGTAAGGCTACAAGAAATATTCTGACGGAACTAGAAGAGCCTATTACAGTCACTTCTTATTTTACGAAAGACCTACCACCTCAGTATGCAAAAACACTTAGTGATTTCAATGATCTCTTGTCTGAGTATAATACGAGATCAAAGGGCACAGTGAATTTTGAGTACAAAAATCCCAATGAAAATCCGGAGACGGAACAAGAGGCAGTCCAGAATGGTATACAACCCTTGTTAATCAATGTAAGAGAAAAAGATGAGGTCGTACAGAAGCGTGCCTTTATGGGAGCGGTAGTTAAGAAAGGAGACTTACAAGAAATTCTACCATTCATCACACCGGGTGGGCCTATGGAATATCAGCTCACCACAGCAATTAAGAAAATCTCTGTTGCGGATAAACCCTCTATTGGTTTTGTGCAGGGGCATGGCGAAGCTTCCTTTGAGCAAATAGGCCAAGTCTATGAAGCGCTGAATGTATTATACAATGTAGAACCTGTCAATCTTTCTTCTGGAGAAGTGCCAGCACATATCAAGACTGTCGTGATGCTCAGCCCTAAGGATAGTATTATGGGCAGCGACTTTCAGGTGCTAGATACTTATCTTAATAATGGTGGTAATGTAGTCTTGGCATATAATTCTGTCTTTGGTAATTTTCAGACAGTACAGGGGGAGGAAAGAAATCTAGGGATAGGGGATTGGCTCAGGACAAAGTCTATAGAAGTGCCGAGCCAGTTTGTGATGGATGCCAGTTGCGGTAGTATCAGTGTACAGCAAAAGCAGAGCTTTTTCAGTTATAACAGTCAGGTCAAATTCCCTTACCTCCCACTTATCAATAAATTTGAAGAGCATCCAATTACTGAAGGTGTGGATCAGGCTATCTTTCAGTTCCCCAGTCCTATAACTTATACTGGCAGCGATGGTTTTACCTTTACACCACTGGTCAAGACCTCTAGTAAATCAAAGACACAAGACCTACCCGTCAGCTTTGACGTACAGAAGAAGTGGACAACAAGAGACTTCCCGCAAGGGCCAGTCACTATTGCCGCAGTGGTGGAAGGAGATTTTGGAAGTACGGGAACAACTTCTAGTTTGGTCGTATTTACAGATGGAGAATTTCCTATCGCGCAAGGTCGCCAGGCACAATCTAATTCTGATAATTTTAATCTTTTGGTCAATAGTGTAGATGTTCTTTCTGATGACACAGGTCTGATAGATCTTAGGACGAAAGGAGTGGCTTCGCGACCGATAGAAGAATTAGAAGATAGCAGAAAGAGTTTTCTCAAATGGCTCAACTTCTTGCTCCCTATTTTGCTGGTTCTCGTTCTTGGTTTTTTCAGATATCAGAAGAGCCGAAACCTAAGACTCAGAAGAGCCAGCGAACGCTATGTTTACGAAAAGTAAGAGAAATGAATAACAAAACCCTAGGTCTTATTTTCTTTGTGTTGCTCGGCTTATTGATTGCAAAGAAAACTATCCTAAAGCCGACCAACAGAAGTTTTAAGCAAGAGCTGACTTCCTTTGATAGTGCAGCTGTAGATAAAGTAACCATCCAGTTAGAAGGGGCGCCCATGACAACCTTGACAAAGAAAGGAGAGCAGTGGGAGGCATCAAATGGTAGCATCACGGTACCTGCAAAGGAAGGTTCTATTTCCGGTTTTCTCACAGAACTGTCCAATATTAAAACAAAGCAACTGGTCTCTAGATCTGCTGATAAGTGGCTAGAGTATGAAGTAGATGAGAGGAAGGGTAAGCGCATAGACTTATATGCAGGTGGAAAAAAACTAGCTGGGCTCAATATTGGACGTTTTAATTTCAACCAGCAGACCCGCTCTGGTCTTTCCTATGCTAGACTCTCAGATGAGAATGATATCTATGCCATAGATGGTTTTCTAGCCATGTCAGCCGCTAAAGATTTCAATAGCTTCCGAAACAATCAGTTGTTCAATATCGAAGCTAGAAATATCGAAGCTGTGACACTAGAAACAGAGGCAGGTGTTCAGTCATTGAGCAAAGCCATAGATGGTGGGTGGCTAAAGAATCAGACAGGTGTCGATTCTACTGCAGCGGCAAGATATGTGACCAGTCTTAGTTCTCTTACAGGTGCAAAGTTTAATGATAATTTTTCTGTATCTGGTGCAGCATTGAAGACGCTTAAGATGGGTAGTGCGACACTTGCAGCTTATGCTAATCCTGCAGGCGGCTTTACACTAAAATCTAGTCAGAACGATGCGTATTTTGATAGTGATAGTACTGGTATTTTTAAGAAGGCCTTCTTGGATTGGGAAGAGTTGTAGGTGACTTGCATTGCTACTTAATTATAAGCTGAAGTCTTAATGGGCAAAGCCTATTCCGAATAGATAGCCTACAAGAGCAGTGGCACCCATCGCTAAGGTACCCCAGAAAGAAAGTCTGAGGACGGCTTTTAAGATAGATGAGCCTCCAGTCTTTGCTGAGATAGCACCTAGTAACATTAAGAAGAGAGTAGCAGAAATATATTGGCTCACGACCATCTGCTGGAGTGGTGCGAAGATAGTCACTAGCACAGGTAGCATACCACCCAACGTAAAGGCTAAGCCAGAAGCTATCGCTGCCTGTAGAGGGTTGGCAGCTGTCAGGTCGCTGATGCCCAACTCATCTCTAGCATGCGCGACTAGAGCATCTTTCTCAGTAAGTGCTTTAGCGACCTCTAATGCTAGTGCTGGATTCAAGCCACGTTCCTCATAAATTTCTGCCAGCTCTTCTAGTTCTTCTTCTGGATGCGCTATAAGTTCTTGTCGTTCTCGTTCCATATCAGCAGCTTCCGTATCGGCTTGTGAGCCTACGGAAACATATTCACCTGCTGCCATGGAGAAGGCTCCAGCGACTAGTCCAGCTATTGCAGCTAGGATGATGGGATCACGTGTCGTACTGGCTGCAGCTATACCTATGGCTATACTTGCGGTGGATAGGATACCGTCATTAGCGCCGAGCACTGCGGCGCGCAGCCAGTTACTTCTTGTGATGAAATGGTGTTCTTCTCTCATGCTTCTTACTTCTACAATATAACTCTAGTTGGTAACAATAACGATTTTAGTCTCGTTCTATAATTTTTAGTAAGCAATAATGGTTAGTGTTTTATCTATGAAGCTCACTAGGAACAAATGATAACCGAACTAAACAACTATATTTATTGTTATTGTATTAGTGCTCAGTAATTTTTTTCAAAGACCTAAATAGATATAGCATGGATGGCAAAGAAATATTCTTTTCAGTCTCGCAACTTAAAATTAAAACTGCACAGTTTATTCTGTCCGAAGCTGGCATAGCTTCTCATGTTATCAATAAATTAGATTCTGCACATGCAGGACTATTTGGAGACATAGAGTTGTATGTAGATGCATCTAACGAAGAAGAAGCTAGACGAATACTTGATGAAGGTGGTATACTTTAAGGAGCTATAACTCCACTTTCCATTCTTTGTAGAAGGCCTCTAGATAATTTTCCATGAGTTGGTGCCGCTCTTCTGCAAGTGCTCTACCCGTATCAGTATTCATTCTGTCTTTTAGGAGTAGCAATTTTTCATAGAAATGGTTGATGGTAGGGGCCGTGCTTTTTTTGTACTCCTCCTTGGTCATATCTAGTTTTGGGGGTATCGAAGGGTCGTACAGCTTTCTGTTTTTGTATCCCCCATAATTAAAAGTTCTTGCGATCCCTATAGCCCCGATAGCATCCAGTCTGTCTGCATCTTGCACTACTGATAGTTCTTTAGAATGGAATGTCTGAGCTTGATTTCCACCTTTAAAGGAGATGTGCTCAATAATATTCTGGATGTGTGCTATAGTTTCACTAGGCAAGCCTTTGGAATCTAGAAATTGTGCCGCTTTCTGAGGCCCTAGATTTTCATTACCATTATTGAATTTGGAATCTGCAATATCATGAAGCAAGGCTCCTAGCTCCACCACAAAACCATCCACTTGCTCTACAGCAGCTATGTGCTTACTCAGCTTCCATACCCTTTCTATATGGAACCAGTCATGTCCACCCTCAGCATCCGCTAGTTCTTGCTTGACATAGCTTATAGTCTCTTGTATGATTCGATTTTTGTCCATTCACTTTGCGTTAAACAAATACTTTACAGATTAGCTATCTTATTATTCAGTTTTTTTTGAATATTGGCCTCTAAAATAAATGTATAATGAAACTTCGAACTTTCCCCACTAATGGTACTTATATAGTAGCAATTTTAGTTGCAAGCTTTTTTGTGACTGCTTGCTCTGCGGATTTATTTGTAGATCCTGCTGGTACCTGTCTGACTTGCACTTATGAGGCTACTGCTAGCCAAGCTGAGCAAGTTATTACTGCCTGTGCAGATGGAGATGGTAACTTGACAGTTACAGAAAACGGTAGCTCTACCACTTCTGAAAATACAATTGCTGATTTCCGACTTCCACACGAAGCATCGGGTGCTACCTGTAGATAGAGCGCAATTTAGCTTCGTCTGGGAATCTTTATTTGATATTGATTCTTGATTACCGTTAGATCTCTGTCTCTGAGCCAGGGATTGTAAAGCTTTAGCATACGGTAAGTAGTACCATGTTGCTTGGCAAATTCGCTCCAGCTAGGTACGGACTTGTCTACGTGTACATTGATATAGTTATCTAGTGGTTGGTATTTTTCAAAGTCATCTATATAAAACCCAAAGCTTTGTGGATTACTCATGATTTCTTTAATGGCAATAAGTCTGAAAAGGTATCTTCCCGACTCAGACCCTACATTAAGATTGTAGTAATTCGTTTCACCTTGGTTCTTTAGATTCTTGGAGAAGTTGCCGGGACCCATATTGTAGGCAGCAGAGGCATTGGTCCAGGTGCCAAACTGTTTTTTAAGGCTCTTCAGATATCGACAGGCTGCTCTTGTTGCTTTTTCTAGGTGGTATCTTTCGTCCACTTGATCATTGACCTCTAGTCCCATGTCTTTGGCTGCTAGTTTTCTAAATTGCCAGAAGCCTTTTGCATTTGCAGAGGAAACTACATTTCTCAAGTTACTTTCTGCGACAGCTAGATATTTGAAATCATCTGGCACACCTTCTTCAGCTAGTATTCTTTCTATAGTGGGAAAATATCTATGTGCAGCTTTTAGATTGAGTAGGGTAGAGGACTGCCAGTAAGCATTGACTAGAAGTTCTCGGTCTAGCCTTTCTTTGGTATCAAGGTTGTCAGGCATAATCTCTCCTGCCCAGTCAAATTGTTTATTGAGATCGACGGGCTCTATAATCTGTGGTAAGACACTGACCAGATCTCTTTCATCTTCTACGCTAGCAGTGATGTAACTGTTACCTAAGCACAAGCCAATAAAAATGCCAATAAAGATTCCTGATACTAACTTCTTATCCATAGACATATTATAAAAAAACAAATGTAAAGATAGTATATTATCTCTACCCAAGAGGAACGACAAGAATAGTCTATTCTTGGTTAGAGATAAATGATTAAGAGAGGTTTAACAAATAAGTAATACCCTCACTGTTACTAGTTCTATCTTATTGTGATTTCATTTTAAGTGCCTGAAAGAACTGAAAGTATTGGAAATAGAAAAGGCTTCACATGCGTACACATATGAAGCCTCTATTTTTTTTGAGAACTATTACGACTTACATCCTTATCATTCTTGTCACCTTGATCTCATCATTTATTAGCGTCTTGAATAAATAGATGCCTGAACTGAATTCTGTAATATCTAACTGTTGCTGGTCACTGATTTCTCCTTCATCTAGTTTCATGCCTTGCATATCATATATTTCATATAGATAACTCTTTTCCATTTCGAGACCACTGACAGTAATCATCCCATTGGTTGGGTTAGGATACAAGACCAGATTTTCTGACACATTTTTGACTACATTCCTAAGTTCTATTTCTTCCTCTGCGAAGCCATTACAAGTCCATTCGTCTATGATATTATTTTGTGTAAATCCATAGGCGTCTGCACAACTAAAGCCAGGAGAGTCTTGACAATATCTCAAACCATCTGAGTTATACATCGTCGTCACATTATTAGACTCTACAAAAAAGTAAATGTATGTCCCTGACTGATAGACAGTCACTTTACCATCACAATCATAAGGGTCAAGGAGCATATATAGGATAGGATATTCTTCAAACAGTCTTAAGTCAGGCCCTACACTATCTCCACAAGTCCAGATATCCACCGGTGCATCTAGCCCATAGACTGCTATACAATCAAAAGTCGGTAGGGCAGAGGTACAATAAAGCTGTCCTGTATTACTGTATAAGATAGCAGAGTCGTCTGTGATGATATATGGAAATATCTGACTACCGAAATTATAAAAGGCAACGGAAGTTCCTGAACAATCACTGAAATCTATATGGTCTGTGATCCAAGGGTAGTCATCAATAAAATCTGGAGGCGTACCAGGCCCACTGCCATTGCCGCCATCATCACAAGTCCATACCGTGGTAGGAATATCTAGACCGTATGCCGCTCGGCAACTAAAGCCTGGCGAATCTGTGCAGTATAATGTACCATCACTGAAATAGAGAATACCACTATCAGCAGTTTCTACATAGATAAAACTATAAGAGCCTCTATCATACACATGTATCTCTGTACCTGTGCAATTATTAGGATCTACAATTCCGCTTAAGAAAGGATAATCTTGAAAAATATTATCGGTGGGCTGAGTATCACAATCTACCTCTCCTGCGAAATTGCCTGGCTGATCTTCTCCACAGGTTTTACTGATCCAACAGCCTGTCATTCCATCTGCCAACGCAAAAACTTCTAATTTCAGATAATCTTCTTCAAGACAAGCAACAGGATCAACATCTTGTTTCACTCTAAGTGAAAAGTTGAAGGATATAGTATTTGTAGAACCACAACCTTGAGGCAATCCCCACATCGTGTTAGGGGTGCCATCACTTATACAGTTGTTTGACATAGTAGTGAACCACCAGCCAGCAGGCAGTAGGTCTCCTGCTTCTAAAGGAGCTCCGCTTCCATACACAAGTTGGTCTACTCCTAGGTTATCTGCTTGAAGTCCAAGATTTTGAATATTCAAATTAATATTAACAACATCTCCAGGGAAAAATTCTGAACCTGCTGGTCCTTGGGTCCAGAACTCTGAATCTTTTTCCCAGCCTAAGCCAATATTAGGGATAATACCTTGGAGCCATTGGCAATTGTTTCCTAATCCTATAGGATCAGAAGTGAAGTCAATTTCACAGTTGAACTCTACAAGCTCTCCTGGGTTGTAAGGTCCAGAAGGATTAGAGTCAGGGTATTCAGGTCGAGAAGGTGAAAGTGAAACAGAGGAACATGAAGCTTGTATT
>CALLAE010000079.1 GCA_938002665.1 uncultured Saprospiraceae bacterium
AGTGACATCCTCTGGCATAGAAGTCTATAATTCTACAGCTAGAATAGGAGGTCAAAATGCACCTCAGCATCTTGCAAATGTGATCAGTGGAGGATACATAGGCATCAGTGCACTAGAAAGTTATATTGAGGTGGATAATAGCACGATAGAAGGAAGTATAGTAGGCGTAGGAATGAACTTCCCAGTAGATAATTCCAGGATTACTCAGAATCTTGTAGTCTGTAATTCTTCTGGAAATATAGGGCAAGGAATTCTGAGTTCTATGGCTAATAATATACTCATAGAAAATAATGTGGTCACTGGGAGTAGAACTAATCTTAGTATTGTATGTAGGGACTGTGAGTCTTCCCATATTTCTAATAATGGGATAGATGTAGCCAGTTCTAGTCATGGGATTATGATTGCTGGAGGAATGAATAATCACGTAACCCGAAATGACATACAGAGTAGCCCAACTAATGCCATAGGCATCTATGGTTCTAAAACGAACACTATCAGTGATAATGATATAGAAGCAAACTATGTGGGCTTATATGTAGGAAGAAATCTTTCGACTGAGCTGGAGATTACATGCAATAGATTCTGCTCAGGCCTCACAGATATCAATATAGGTTCTCTGATAGGGGAGCAGCAACATCATGAAAATCAGTTTAGGGAAAATGGGTCTAGAGCTAAGATTAACGATAATTTTAATATCTCTTCTCAAGATTTAGATCGAATCAGATTCATTTTTGAAGATTCTACGACTATGATGACCCATTGTGCTAATATGCGTTTATTCCCTAAGGATAATGATGATAAAATATTTAGACCAGGGCCTGGAAGTTCCACACAGAATTGTGTCGAAGGATCAGGCCCTGGCTTAACTGGCACCCCGGAGGATATATTATGCGAAGAGCTTATGCGAGAAGGTTTCGATGTGCAAGGCTGGTACTCCAGATTGAGACAATTGCTGGGTAGGTATTTTGTGACTCATGGACCAGGCTGGTTGCCTGACTGTGTGAGAGACTGTTATCCTACAGAACTTATAGAGTACGAGTATGAACTGAGAACAGCTATGTCTGGCCGAAGACTCTATAACGATGTAGAATCAGAATCTTTAAGAGCAGTGGCCTCAAGACAATATAGTGCATTGATAGCAGGGTCTAGTGTACCTACCCTTGGTATAGAACCCTGTCCTACCGAAGTTGAAGAAGTAGCACTCCATACCTCCACTTATACCAAACTGGTCAAACAACTAGGCACTGAAGAAGGTCTTGCGTCTGAGGACCTAGCTGAACTTCGAACTGTAGCCATGCGATGCATCCATGAGTATGGCGAAGCGGTATCTTGGGCCAGAGGGTTGCTAGAACTGAATGGCATTTATGATTACGAAAGGCAAGATTGTTCTGGCTCGATAAAGCAAAGGGCAACAGTAGGACCTACGTCAGGAGAGCTATCTTTATTTCCAAATCCAGCGGATGATCGACTGACAATATCTGTCGGTAACTCTTCTGAAGGGCGAATAGAAATTGTAGATCTTACGGGAAAAATTATTTATAGCGTTAGAATAAGTGTAGAAGAGCAGAAAGAGTTAAGTACTGCTGCATTTGAGAGCGGCATGTACTTAGTAAGATATCATTCTGATGATAACAACTTTATTGAAACAAAGAAACTAGTTATTCACCGAAACAAATAGATTCACTATTTATGGAAGTTGTCTTTAGAACAAGACAGCTTCCATATTTTTATTCAATTTCAGATATCATGAAAACAATCTACACTATAGTGCTAGTATTTTTGGTTCTTTCTTTAACTGGTCAAAATAAACAGGATTACTATTGGCCCTTCGGGTTAGATTTGGATTCTGAGCCTGGAGTCCAAGCGATAGAAATAGATTTTAATACAAAACCACTTAGAGCGGGAGTAAGACAAGGAGGTTTAATGTTTGATCAGATGAATGCTTCTATCTGTGATAAAGAAGGCAATTTACTTTTCTATACGAATGGCTGTGCCGTAGCGAATAGATTTCATGAGCAGATGCCCAATGGTGATAGTATCAATCCTGGTTTTTTCTTTGATGAATGGTGGTTTGCTGATTGTGACTTTGGTTATCCTGGCAGTCAGGACATCATGATCCTATCAGATCCTGCTAATAGCCTAGGGTATTACATGCTTCATAAACCTACAAATTACCATCCTGATAGCACGTCATTATTTTCAATAGATTCTTTGAATTATAGTTATGTAGACATGACTCTCGATAATGGAAAAGGTGATCTAATCTTAAAGAACCAAAACTTCTTCAAAGGAGATTTGCTCTTCAAGTATCTCACAGCCATTAATCACTCTAATGGTACAGACTGGTTGGTACTGAATCCCATGCGAGCGGGAGGCTATGCGACCTTTCTGATAGATGAGGAAGGCATTCAAGATATAGGTATACAGCGCACTGATGTCACTTTCCATTGGAATGCTAGTTCAGCTGGCTTTGCACGATTTTCTCCAGATGGAACAAAGTATGCACAGTACAATGATATGGACGGCTTACATCTTTTCGATTTTGATAGAGAGACAGGAGAACTTAGCAAGTTACAGTTTTTACCATTGGCTACAGAAGATTCCCCTTTTGCGACTCTGGAGTGGAGTGCCAGCTCCCAATTTCTATATCTGATGACCTCTGATACTATCTGGCAATTGGACTCCAAGGCAGAGCCACTAGAAAGTGGCTTAGAATTTATCCAAGAAAGAGACCCCGATTCAGAAGGTGGTTTTTTTCAGCATGCGACCTTAGGTCCTGATTGTAGGATCTACATCAGAGCTAACAGCAGTAAGCGATTCTTCCATGTCATCCATAAGCCAGATGAGCAGGGTCTCGCTTGTGATTTTCAGCATGATGCAATGTCTTTACCATACAGTACATCCGCCGGCTC
>CALLAE010000080.1 GCA_938002665.1 uncultured Saprospiraceae bacterium
GTGTGACTGGTTTTGTGTTTGGCGATTTTCTCAGGAGTACCAGTACATAAGATAGTGCCACCGCCACTGCCTCCTTCTAGTCCGACATCTATGACATAATCCGCTACCTTGATAACATCCATGTTGTGTTCTATCACGACGATGGTATTCCCTTTGTCTACCAGCTTTTGCAAGACACCTAGCAAGAGCTTGATATCATGAAAGTGCAAGCCGGTAGTGGGTTCGTCCAGAATATAGAAGGTATTGCCGGTATCCTTTTTTGAGAGCTCTTCTGCCAGCTTTACTCTTTGTGCTTCTCCACCAGATAAGGTAGTGGAACTTTGACCTAGGGTGATGTAACCCAGACCGACATCGTTCAGCGTTTTTAGCTTTCTGTAAATTTTAGGAATCGCCTTAAAAAATTCTACTGCTTCAGAGACATTAAGATTGAGCACATCAGAGATCGTTTTTCCTTTGTACATTATTTCCAAGGTCTCTCTCTTGTAACGTTTGCCAAGGCATTCCTCGCATTCCACATACACATCGGGTAGGAAGTTCATTTCTATGAGTTTCATCCCGCCGCCTTCGCAGGTTGCACATCTTCCATCTTTGACATTGAAAGAGAAACGGCCAGCTTTGTAGCCTCTTATTTTAGATTCTGGGAGGCTAGCAAAAATGTTTCTGATGTCTGTAAATACGCCAATGTAAGTCACGGGATTTGATCGTGGTGTCCTACCTATGGGAGACTGATCTATTTCTATGACTTTATCTAGGTGCTCCAGACCTTTGATGGCTTTGTATTCTAAAGGTCGCTTGATGCTTTTATAAAAGTGCTGGCGGAGTATGTGATACAGAGTAGAATTGATCAAGGTAGATTTTCCACTTCCAGAGACACCTGTGATACAGGTAAAGGTACCGAGCGGTATTTCTATAGATACATTTTTTAGGTTGTTTCCTTTAGCGCCTTCTAGCTTTAGACTTTTGCCATTGCCTTTTCTTCTGGTTTTAGGTACTTCTATTTTCTGCTTGTCTGTCAGATACTCTGCTGTGACACCTTTGCCTTTGAAGAACTGTTTGGGTAGTCCTTCATCTACGATCTCACCGCCTAGCTTGCCAGCACCTGGTCCGAGATCTATCAGATAGTCAGAAGCCATCATGATATCTTTATCATGTTCTACCACCACTACTGTGTTGCCTATATGGGTTAGGTCCTTGAGCGCGGTAATGAGTTTCTGATTGTCTCGCTGGTGGAGTCCTATGCTCGGCTCATCCATAATGTAGGTGATGCCTGAGAGCTGAGAACCTATCTGTGTGGCCAATCTGGTTCTTTGCGATTCGCCACCTGACAGCGTTCTGGTAGGTCTATTGAGGCTTAGGTAATTGAGGCCGACATCCAGAAGGAATTGGATTCTCATTCTGATCTCTTTGAGAATGTCTTTGGCTATAGTGTTCTGCTTCTTATTCAGCTTGGACTCTATCGTTGAAAACCATTCTTGAAGGAGATCTAGATCCATGGTCGCAAGCTCTGCTACATGCTTTTCTCCTAGCTTAAAGTGTAAAGACTCTTTTTTTAATCTGTAGCCTTCACATTCAGGACAACTGATGACAGTCATGAAATCTTCTGCCCATCGTCTTATTTTTTCGGAACTGGAAGTTGATTGCCATCTGGACAACATCTCTATCAGCCCTTCGTTTGCGAGATTATAGACAAAATCATTTTTGCTATAACTCATCTTCACATCCATCTCTTCGCCACCATTGAGGATGACGTCCATCGCTTTCTTTGGAATTTTCTTTATAGGTGTGGAAAAAGTAAACTTGTATTTTTTTGCTATGGCTCGTAGCTGAGTGAAAGTATAGTTATCCCGTACTTCTCCGAAAGGGACAATGCCTGCCTCATTGATACTTTTAGTGTTGTCTGGTATAACTTTATCCAGATCCACATCATGACATTCTCCGAGACCCCTGCATTTAGGACAGGTGCCATAGGGCGAATTGAATGAGAAGGTGTTAGGCGAGGGCTTTTCATACGAGATCCCCGTGTCAGAACACATGAGTCGCTTGCTGTAGGTTTTGACTTCATCAGTATCTACATTCAGAATCTGGATAAAGTCTGGGCTCTGTTTGAAAGCAATTTCAAGAGATTCTGCTAGTCTGTCTCTTTTAGCTTTTGTGACTTTGATCCTGTCTACCACGATTTCTATATCGTGGACCTTGTATCTATCTAGTTGGAGGCCAGGAACCAAGTCCTTTATTTCTCCATCTGCACGTACCTTGGTATAGCCTTTCTTTCTAGTTTGTTCAAAGAGTTCTCTGTAATGTCCTTTTCTAGCTCTGATTACAGGAGCGAGGATACAGATCTTTTTATTATTGAAGAGTTTTAGGACTTGTTCTATTATTTCTACTTCTGTATACTGGACCATTTTCTTGCCCGTGTTATAACTATAAGCTTCTCCTATCCGTGCATAGAGCAGTCTTAGGAAATCATAGATCTCGGTAGTGGTCCCTACAGTACTTCTCGGGTTCCAAGAGGTTGTCTTTTGTTCTATAGAAATGACGGGGCTGAGGCCATTTATTTTTTCTACATCAGGCCTTTCCATCTTGCCGAGAAACTGTCGGGCATAAGCTGAGAAGGTCTCCATGTATCTCCTTTGCCCTTCTGCATACAGGGTATCAAAGGCAAGTGAGGATTTTCCACTTCCACTGAGGCCTGTGATCACTATCAGCTTGTTTTTTGGTATGCGTATATCTATGTCCTTGAGATTGTTCTCTCGGGCACCTATAATTTCTATGTACTGATCTTCAGCTTTTGATTTAGCCATTAATAAGGGATGTGTGAAGGCCCATTTTTGCCGCAGAAAATGATATCGACCATTAAAATCCAAATATGATGAATTACTTGCATAGGATAGGTCTGTAAGCTACTTAATTTGAACTCGTGGAAGTAAATTCTGAATTCTAGGTTTTTTAGTGATGAGTGATGAGTGATGAGTGATGAGTGATGAGTTGTGCGGCTGCATTATACCAATCTCCTCCAATCAAATTGCGCAAGCATCCAAGACAATCTGCTGAATAGGAGGCAAGTACAAACAATGAAAAAATAATACAATAAACTTCTATGTGTTAAGACGACCAGATATTTGGTGGAATGGTTTTTTTTTTTTTGGATATTGCTTACAGGTATATAATGAACAACAGAACAACCCTCTAGATCAACTTACTTAATTGAATAACAACGGCTTGCAGAAAAAATAATAATCTGTAACCACTATTAGCTTTAATAATCTTATAAGACTGGAATACCATGTTGTAGGTGCAATGATGCCCTGTAATGAGTATATAATATGGGTTAAAACAAAGAGAGCCCACGTAACTGATGTATCAGTAGCAGACCCTCGATCTCGGTACTAAACGAGGCTGCAAAGATAGGTCTTCTCTTTCTTTTTTCTCAGGCGCAAGAATATTTCTGAATCATGCGCTTTTTTTTAGATATGGAAGTAGGAATTACATATTAACTCAAAACCAGATGAAAAGTAATTTTGTCTATATTTTAATTTTAGTGACTCTAAAATTATGTTCTCAGAACTGTCCAAATCTAGTTTTAAATGGTGACTTTGAAGTTTATGATTCAGACTGTGTAGAAAATTTGCCTAATGGAGTTGGAATAAGCGCATTTGGGCAATTCCTTGATTGTGTAGATGAATGGCAATCACAAGTTATTAATATTCAAAATACAGCTGATTTATTATTACCTCTCAGCAATTTTCCCAATAACAGTTTTGGTGAAATGAATAATTACGTAATAAGCTCACAAGCAGGATTTTGTTACGGGAACAGTATTTTTGGGCATATTGAATGGATAGAAATTGCAAACCTAATTGAAATACAGAATTCTTTAGAGTTCGATGTTTCTTTAAAGCTAGATATTGCAGCTTCATGCTCAAATTCTATTGGACCACCTGGGAATTGGCCATTATTAAATTTAACCCCTGGCCAACTTAACATAGATTATTTAGTTGCTGGATCTGTTTATCAAAATCTTACTTCTATTGTTGTAGATAATGATCTCCAAAATGGACTTATCAATACCACAATTGATATTCCACAGCCAAACAGTGGAACTAACAGTATTAGATTAAAGTTTGGATCCCAAACTATCAATCCACCAGAAAGTGGTAAGGTTTGTTGGATAATAATTGATAATGTTTCTCTTCAATGTGAAATTTTAGATCCCAACTTAGAAATTGAAGTAAATGAATTACCTAATGGAGATAGTGAATTTTCATTAGTTAATGACGGAACAGGAACTTCTTCTTCCGTTTCTTCTTATCTCTGGACCTTCGAAGATGGGACGACCTCTGATGATTCTAATCCTACAAATGGTATGATTCCTTCATGTAATGGTATGTATACCGTTTGTGTGGATATCATAGATGATGTTGACTGCTGTTCCACTATCTGTGCAGAGTTTGGAACTGATTCTAGTGGTGATTGTTGTGGTAATTTTGTCTTGACCAATGGCAATGTCCAAGATCTAGCAGATTTGTTAAGCATAAGTGACCCTTATAATCTATTGTTTGCTCAAGCTGAAGTTTTGATTGAAGGGATTTTTACTGTAGACGAAAATTTACAATTGTCAGATGGCCTCAACTTTTATATGGCAGAAGGCTCTCAGATAGAGGCACAAAATGGCGTATTATTCAGGAAGGTCGGCGGATTTATAAAATCATGCGATAACGCTGAGTGGAATCATATCAGAAGCACTGGAGGTACCTTCTATTTACACAGTGTTGAAATATCTGGTGCAACACATGCTATTCAGTGTGAAGGAGGAACTGGTGACATCATCTCATGTGATATTGACGGCTGTAATATTGGAATTCAGATGTACGGCGCTGATGGGTTGTTCCTCAGTCATAATTTTATAGATGTAGATCATACTGCTATTAATGCTGATCAATCAAGCTCTTTTGTAGCTCAATTTAATAAAATAGGAACTTCTACTCCAGTAGTAAGTGGGATTAATCTTTATAATGGTTCTGATGGTGTCATGAATAATAATACTATTGAATCTAGCTATAGAAGTATTGCGTCAAACTATTCTATCGGCGTAATGTCAGCTAATATTATAGAAAATGATGGAGATGCTGGGATATTTTCATTCGAGTCCGATGTTTTCATAGATGGTAATTATGTAGATGGCTCTGGAGATTCAGGAATTTTCTTCACCTCTAATGGAACAGGTCTTGCAAGTTCTAATTTAGTTTCAGGTGACTTTGATAGATCTTTTAATCTGCAAGCCTCGCAAAGTCATCAGGTATACTCGAATAATGTAACAGGGAATGGTGACGTAGGAATTTATAACAACAATTCAGCTTTCAATACCTTCGAATGCAATTATCTGACTGGACTTGGGAATTACGGGCTTTATAATGGATCAAATTCTGTTATGCATCAAATCATCACCAATATATTTTCTGGAGATGATGGACTAGATGCTGACTTCTATAGCAACAGTGAATTTGGGCCTCAGCCTGATCATGGTAATACTGGCTGGTGTTATACTGAAGCTAATGTAGATTCAGATAACAGTTTTTTCAGTGTCTCAGATTTGACACAAAATTGTGTGGAGACACCTGCATTAAGTAATCCAACAGATCTTTTTAAAGGAGGAAATTCTCCTATGGTCTGCGGGAATACCCCTGGCCCTACAGGCACACCTAGCATCACATTTATCTGCTGGTGGTTAGAGTATCTTACAAATCTACCTTCAGATAAAAAGAATTCTCTTTGGATAAATTCTTATCACGTGATAAAAAGATACAAAGCCAAGGTTCCAGAATCGGAATGGCCAGAATGTCTATGGATATTCATGCTGAACACAGAATGTGGAATGCAGCAATTAGTAGAGTCTGAAGTTGAATATATGAAGGCGCTCTCAAATTCTAAGCTTGAGATGCAAACGATAAGAGAGCAATATAATGCTAAGAGCTCAGGTGAGGATAGGACAAATAATCAAGCATATGTCAATGCACTCCGACAAATAAAGGAATCAAAAAATCAGACCTTAAGTACGTTAAGGGTACAACAAACAGAAAGGTTGTCCACAGTTCCATGTACTGATGAAATGTTCCTGCTATGGCGCTCAGTCTACCTACTAAGATTGAAAAATCATGACGAAGTACTAAATAAAAGTGACTTAGCTTATCTAAGTTATGTTTCTGGTCTATGTGCTTCAGAATATGGAGACCCAGTTCACTGGGCTAGAGGACTATTGTCAAGTTATACTATGGAACTACCGGAAGCAAATGATGAATGTGTCGATGAAGCCTTAGAGGAACGAGAAGCAGCTATCCATCAAAAAATGGTCAATGTTCAAGTGTATCCTAATCCAGTATCATCAGTGTTCACCGTTGAATTAACTGGTGATAAAAATGGCGCACTGCAATTGACTACACTTTCAGGAAGCATACTGAAATATCATGACTTAGTAGAAGGTCTAAATAGTATCAATGTAGAAGATCTTTCGAACGGCATCTATATGATCAAAACTAAGACAGACAACTATGAGAAGACAGAAAAACTGATCATACACAGATAATTATTTTAATGTGAGGAGGACAATAAGGTCCTCCTCTTTTTTGCTTATCTTTTCTATATGAAGTACTGCTTAAGTATACTGCTAATCTTACCTCTATTTGTGTTTGCACAAAGCAAACAGGATAATTCCTGGCAACTAGAGAACTGCGAAATGATCTTTGATTCTACTGGACTGAAGGCTTATCCCAGATGGAGTGCAATAGGTGGAATAGATAAATGTGTGGCCTCTGTTTCTGATAAGAATGGTAACATAATGTTATATACGAATGGTTGTCAAGTTGCCAATCGGAATCATCAGCTGATGCCTAATGGAGACTCTCTTAACTACAACGATAGATTCTATAGAGACTTTTGGAGAAACTGTGATGGTGGATATCCTTCAAGACAAAGTATATTAATATTACCAGATCCAAAGGGCAATGGTAATCACTATATAATTCACTTAACTGTAGATATTATTATTGATTCAATGGCAGGAACAGTAGATATACTATATAATAGATTGAATTCTAGTTATGTGGATATGGCACTGGATAGTGGACAAGGCGATGTAGTAGAAAAAAATACTCCTTTTTTTAGTGGTGACATGAAGTCTTCGCACCTTACTGCTATTAATCATGCCAATGGCCAAGATTGGTGGATTATCAAGCCTTCGTATGAAGGAGGCTTGTACTACAGGTTTCTAATTGACAACAATGGTATATCTGTGGATAGTCAAGCTATCGGACCTCCATTTGTTTATGAAGCTATAATCAATCCTAATGGAAATGGAGAGTCAAGATTCTCTCCAGATGGAACCAAGTATGCTTTATTTACTTTAGTAGACGGCTTGCAAGTGTATGACTTTGACAGAGAGACAGGAATGCTTTCTAATTTAAAGACTTTGCCATGGGAGCCCATAGATCAATTCAATATATTCAGCGGTATAGAATTCAGTCCTAATTCCAGATTTATATATTTAGTAAATCAATTTGAACTGCATCAGGTAGACTTGGCTGCGCCTAGTCTGAATGATGGCTTAGAAAAAATAGCTGATTATGTACCAGGAGAAATCGGTAATACCTTTGTTCATCTCAGCCTGGCCCCCGATTGTAAAATCTATGCTCGTTCTAATAGCTTCACATTTAAGCTTCACACTATCCATAGTCCAAACGAAAAAGGCCAAGCCTGCGATTTTAGACAAAGTGATTTTGAACTGCCTTATTTTATCAACCTCGGTAGCTTCCCCAATGTTCCAAGATTCAGGGTCGATGATGAAAAACCCTGCTGTCCTACAACCAAAAAACTTATTACCACTGCTCCAGAACTAGAAGACGTCTATTGTAGTGAGTGGTACAATACTATTAGAAATTTTGATGAAAGAAATTGCAATCCCGATTCTTTTGCTGTGATCGACCTATATAGAAAGGGGGACATAGAGCTATTGCATACAAGACGTTTCTTCAGAGATGTCGGGAGAGGTGGATTTTTCGACCTTAATGGTCATAATGTCGGCAGGTCAGAAACGAGAGATGGTGAGATCACTTTTACGCCAGACTCCTTACTAGGCTATGAGTTCGTCAGGGTGCTAGGGGATTGTAATACGGGATTTCCCATCTGTGGGACTATAGACCGAGATAATGATGGTGCTCTAATTGGAGATGACTGTGATGACAATGACCCTACCGTAAATCCAGGTGCTGAAGAAATATGTAATCAAAAGGATGATAACTGTGATGGTCAGATAGATGAAGGATATATCCTAGTAAGATATTACAGAGATGAAGATGGGGATGGGTATGGTGTGCCTAGTCCATCGATAATAGATTGTAAAATTCCAGAAGGTTACGTTGATAATTTTTCAGACTGTGATGATACTAACTCCTTCATTAATCCTGGCACAACAGAATTAGTCTATAATGGGATAGATGACGATTGTAATCCTCTGACTTTGGATGACGACTTAGATGGAGATGGATTCCTACTAGCAGATGATTGTGATGACCATAACGCTGAAATTAATCCAGATGCAATAGAAAAATGTGATGCAGTAGATAATAATTGTAATGGCGTTGTGGACGAAGGACTAGAGATCGTAATAGGCTATATCGACTTGGATGGGGATGGATACGGTTCATCTTCAGATTCTATAATATCATGTGCTCTTTTGCAAGGATATGTAGACAACAATTTAGATTGTGATGACAGCAATAATCTAGTCAATCCCGCAGCAATAGAAATTCCTTATAATACCCTTGACGACGACTGCAGTCATGAGACACCTGATGATGATCTGGATCAAGATGGATTTTTGTTAGAAGATGATTGTGATGACAATGATCCATTGATTAATCCTAACCAAACAGAAGAACCATATAATGGTATCGATGACGACTGTGACATAGCGACACTAGATGATGATCTGGATGGAGATGGCTATCTGATAGTGGATGATTGTAATGACCTCGATTCTCTAATAAATCCTCTGGCAGAAGAGATTCCTAATAATGGTATAGATGAAGATTGTGATGGTTCAGATATGACTGATAGTATAGAAGGAGTTGATCCTGAGGAAAAAATATTAGTATATCCTAATCCTACATCAGATATCATTTACATAGACTTCAGAAAGGATCTATTCTTAAGATCCACTCTTTATGACATGAATGGAGTACTGCTAAAAACGTTCTATGGACATAGGAAAGTTGACCTAACAGAACTTGAAAATTCTCTTTACATTTTGATGATTAGGAATTCGAATAATAAATTTATTCATGTTGAAAAAATTGTAAAGTATTAAGAGATAATTTCTATATGGCCTAAATAAATGGTAAAGATTAATAACACTTAAGACTAGAATAGTATTTATAGCTGCTTTCGCAGCTATCACTAATAATATGGGTAAAAACAAAGAGAGCCCACGTAGCTGATGTATCAGTAGCAGACCCTCGATCTCGGTACAAAACGAGGCTGCAAAGATAGGTCTTCTCTTTCTTTTTTCTCAGGCGCAAGAATTATTCTGAACCATGCGCTATGGTTATGCCATGAAGTTATGGAAGTAAGAGTCATTTTTAATTTATCCTAAAAACATGAAAAGATTATTATTAATTCTGTTATTTATCCCTTTGACCTGTCTTTATATCAATGCTCAATGTGGGTATCCTAACAACGTGAAAAATAGGCTACTTCAGAGTTCCTTCAATAAGTCAAACCCAATGATGGATATCGATGTAAGGGTAGTTGCACTTATTCCTCGGGATGATAATGGTGGAGGTAATACTGGAACTACCGAAGACGATGTGAAAGATGCAATGGATTTTGCAGTCGCCGAGTTTGAGAAATATAATATTAATGTGGACTTTCGGATTCGAGAAATTCATAACTCCTCAATTTTAAACGCTGAAGATAGTGCTGGTCGCTACTATAGCCTGGATTGTGAGAGTTTTCACATTACTTTTTTTGATAGCAGTATTGAAGGTGTTCCCGGTTCTGAAGCAGGTGGAGAAGCTTGGGTTAGGACTTCTTCTACTTCGACACTTGTCCATGAAATGGGTCACTTGTTTGGCCTTGTTCACACTTTCAATTTATGTGGGGGGGCAAGTAGAGAATATGTCAAAATAAATGGCTTTAGATGGGATTGTAATAATAATTCAGAGCAAACCTGTGAGCAAATACAAGCTGGTAAAGGTGATTTTTGTTGCGATACTCCTGCTGATGCAAACTCAGAGAGTTGTTATTCGAGTGGAATTCAAATTTTTCCTAACTGTGATTTAAGAGCAACTAATCCAGGTAATGATGGCTGTAATGATTACATTGATGGCGATGACCTAGTAGAACTTGTGACAAATTATATGTCTTATTTCGTTCCTAGTGACTGTGGAGATAGAAAATTTTCGGATGAACAGAAAGCTAGAATGTTGGCATTCATACCTCAAGAATATGGGTCTCGAATAGGTACTTTTGGAAATTATGATACTAGTCCATTAGTTGTTTTAGATAAGTATTTAGATAGAGACTTAGTGATTTGGGATCAAGATTTTGTACTTGGTGAAGAAGAACTTGTTATTGAAAATGCTGTTCTTACTCTAGTGAATTGCAATGTAAAAGCAAGTAATAGAATAGTATTGAAGAATGGAACTATTAGGTTAAATAACTCTTCTGTATCGAATGGTACTTGTTTTCCAGTACAAATTGATAGTTGGCCTGGGATAGAAATCGAAGAGAAAGGCAATGTCTATCTCTACAATAATAGTACACTAGAAAATGCTCGAATTCCAATTTCAAGCAGTGGTGGAGATGCCGAGGTAAGAATTAGAGCGAACGACTTTGAAATTAGCTCGAGTAGTAGGCATGCAGTAGACGTTGAGGGGTGGCTAGACATGAGAGCTTATTATGGTACTATCAATGGATCCATTTCTTCTAAAGTTACAGGAAGTATTAATCGTGGCCATGGCATGGTATTAATTAATAACTCTCAGATAAATAAAACACTAGGTAATCTGCCTGCTTTTGATCTTATGGATTCTCATTTGAGACTAGGAGCGGATGAAATAAATGGATTTAGTCAAACAGTAGATTCTGATGAATCACCTCGTGTCAGAATAGTTGGATGTCATCTTACTTATGATGGAACTACTGTAATTGATAATACTTCAGATAACTTCTTGCTATTTAATAACCTAATAGAAAATGGAGTTGTAGAGACTGCACCTAGCAATCATTACTCTGTAAAGCAAAATACCTTTGTTTCTTCCGTTAAGACTACAACTAACTGCACTAGAGCAATTTGTATAGGTAGTTCTGAGAATAGTTATAATCGTTTCGAAGGAAATAAATTCAATGATAATGTAAGAACGAACGGGAAGCATTCGTTTACGCAGTTCCTCTGTAATGTTTTCGAGTCATCACCAGGGGATGATTTCCGATGGGGTGATCAAGTTAACCCCCTACAGGCTAATAATGAAAATGGTATGAATGACGACATAAGTTCTGCAGGTAATTTGTTTTCTGCTGGCAACACAAATATTGGAGGTAGTTCTCCAGGGACAAGATATTTTTATGATGAAAACGTTCTAGTGGAGGACCCTGTAATAGCTGCTACTGGTGTTACAAAAAGCTTTTTGAATGTTGAGCCATCTCCCTGTGGTACTGCAGGTATTAGCTGGCAGCCACCTGTGCTAGAGATAGATCCTTCTCCGACAGGAACTCCTACGCCTGCTCCGATACCAGGGCCTACTGTTTTTATAAAAGGATGTCCCGTAGGAGTAAATTGTAATCTACCTTGTCCTACTGGTATCAATTGTAAGCAAAACTGTCCCCCAGGTATTAATTGTCTGCGTGGTTGCCCTACAGGCATTAATTGTAATGTTGCCTGTCCTCCTGGAATAGATTGTACACAGCCTTGTCCTCCAGGAATAGATTGTACACAGCCTTGTCCACCAGGAGTAGATTGTACACAGCCCTGTCCTCCAGGAATGGACTGCACAGTGCCTTGCTATAGGAATTGCAACCCCTGTATAGGACCTGATTGTGATCCAGTAAGACCTGAAAATGATGAGGTCTTGCAATGGTTGGATGACCTTTATCAGGAACGGGATGAACAGATCATAGGTTTCCAGCAAGATGAAAATGAATATCTTACACAACTCATTGAGACTGCTGGTCTAGATACTAAAGAGGATATTCTTAGTTATGTACTTGAGGATAAGGTTAAACCATCAAAAGACCAGCTATTAGAACTTTTTGATAAATCTGAATTATTTACAGAAGCAGAAATGGTAAGTCTGGTATCTACGGTTCCTGATAACTTGTATGATTCAGAAGTTAACTCTACTGTGTTTTATTCCGAGAGTTTTAAGGATAAAAATGTTTCTTTATTTTCTATACTCATGGATGAAGTCTTGAAATCTAGTGCCTTAGATAATTTATTGGAGCTAGACATGTTGACTAGAGAAAAATCTGACTTAGCAATCTATGCTCTAGAAAGGCTGGAGATCTATGCTCTAAGTAATAAGCTAGATATAGAGAATCTTTGGTTAGCTAGACTAGGAGGGTTTTCTTCTGACTTGGGCATAGTCGATAATCTGTTTCGCTCTAAAGATTACCTTGCCATGAATACTAAATTAAACTCAATGATTTCTAGTGGCAACTTGTCTAGCGTAGAGCTTCAAGACTGTTATGCATATCGATCCTTAATGCAGGCATTAAGTTCAGCTCTAGGTGAAGGAGAACAGCTGAACACTTTATCAGATCTATCCACCCTAAATGTTATTGCACTGCAAGGTCACAGATTCAGTTCTGAAAAGGCAAAAAGTATTTTGAGTAAATTTTATGGCTACGAATTTGGTCCTCATGAAGATGATGTTGTGCTATCTGAAAGAATTTTGTTCTTACAAGAAGAGACTGATCTTTCCAGTACACATACTATTCACAAAACTGAATTTGGAGTCTATCCTAACCCTTCTTCTGGTAGTTTTACAGTATCCAATGAATCTTCAGAAAAGCTTAGAATGCAACTCTTTGATGTTTCCGGTAATGCTCTACTTGAAATAGAGGTAGCTGACCAGTCATCGGAAAAAGTAACAACCGAATTACTTTCAGGGGCCTATCTTTACAGATTGTACACAGAAAGTGGTGAATTACTCTCTGTTTCTAAACTGATTATAATCGATTAATAATATTTCTGGTCGTACCTTAGTAGGGTATGACCAGTTTTTTTTTAAATGTAATTATGTTCAAAATCTATTATACGATAACTGTCAGTCTATTGCTAAGTATGACACTTTCAGCACAGACAACTTTTAAGCTTAGTCAAAACTTTCACCCAGGTGAGCCCAATGCGGCCTATAAGGTCGTAGAACATGAGGGCTTATATTATCTAGGAGGTAATTACTTTGATGATGAGATAGGCCGTTGGACGGCTTTTTATTCTGTCTATGACAATGAGGGTAGTCATGTCAAATTGATGACTGAGAAGAAAGATACTGTGCCATATAATGATATAGGTCTAAAAATCCTCAAAGATTCACTAGGTCTATATTTTTTAGGTTTATATAAAGGCAATACTAATTTATATCATTATAACCTATTAGCCGATTCTAGTTGGCTGAGCCATAAGATAGATCAATTACCTCTTGACTTTAGCCCCCATGGTGTCACCTTGCTAAATAATAAGTTTTTCTTTTGCGGTCGTAATTTGCTGCCATCAGAGGGTAACAATGTTGCTTTGGTTTCTGTAAGAGATACTGTTCTAAAGGTATTTCATGATGCCCCTAATTTTTCATACAATGAAAGAAGTTCTTCGATAGAAGCTAACTCCTTAGGCGAGCTGGTCGTCGTCGCAAAGCGGTCATTTCCATCTAGTAGTAGAGGAACAGTTTGTTTCATCATGTTTTTTGATGAAGAACTTAATTTACTACATACAACTAAGAACACAAATGATGAAGTGGCTTTTAATCCCATAAGTGGTTTCTGTATAGACTCTCAGGATAATATTATTCTATCAGGTACAGGAAAATCTGGGGATACGATATTTCAGCTCATTGCTAAGCTAGACCCCAAGGGGAAGCAGGTATGGCAAAAAAAATTGGATAGGAACATCAATAATAGATATCTCGAAGGTAGATGGCATAGTATCGTAGAAGCACATGAAAAAGATGGCTATATCGCGGTAGGCGGTGAGAATTATCAAGATAATAATGGAGGTATAGATACACTTATAGTGAGAGCAGCAGTGGCAAAGTTGTCTCTAGATGGAGAACTGATGTGGTATAGGACTTATAGCTATAGGAATGGACCGAGAAGATCAGAAATTTTCTATGATATACAAGCGACATCTGATGGGGGGTATATTCTAGTAGGCGATAGTGCGACTTATGATGTACCTGAGGAGGAAGAATTACCGTGGTTGCAAGCTATTGTACTTAAGACGGATGCGGAAGGTAGATTAGAAACATCTGATATAGCTGAACTGAATGTAGCAAGGGAGGGCGCTATCACTTTGTTTCCTAATCCGGTAGAGGAAACACTTCATCTTACTCAGAGCATAGATAGAAAATTGACTCTACTCTTTTATGATGAAGAAGGAAAGAAAGTAGATAGCTGTGTTTCATATGGGGCGGAGCATACTATAATCTTAGATGTTTCAGGATATAGAGCTGGTAGCTATTCGGTCATAGCAGTCGATAACAAGGGTGAAAGGTTTCAGAGCAGATTTGTGAAAATCTAGCAAGAGGGTTTACTCTCTGTTTCTTAAACTAGAACCTGAAGGCCCTAAAGATTTAGTATGGGAAGAAATCAAGCAAATCCTTTAATCCTATAAATCCTGTTTCAGACAAAAGGAATGAGCGGGTGGTAGATTGCCCAACCATCAAGACCGAATCTTGATCAATAATCTAACAATGGAAGGCTTAGCCCATTGCTCTTCCATAATCCACGCTGAACAAAATTAGGATAGACAAGACGGAAGATTTTTCCGCTCGTTCCTCGGTCAAAATGAAAAGGAGGTGATAGGATAATTCATACGAATCTTATAAATCCTATAAATCCTGTTTCAGACAGAAGGAAGCAGTGAGAAGCACATTGCCCAAACATCAAGACAGAATCTTGATTAATTATCCAACGTAGATGGCTTAGCTAATTGCTCCTCTACAATCTACGCTGAGCATTGATAGATCATGCCAATCTTGTTAATCTTAAAATCCTGTCAAAGACAAATGCAAGAATAATCTACTCAGCCGCATCTAGGAGGACTGCTTTCAGCAAAGCCGCAATATCCGGAGTGGCCTCCGCTGCCATGGCTTTTACCTCTTCTACAGTAGTGGGAGTGATTACCTCGGGTGGATAACAGAGGTTAGTAACTATAGAGAGCACTGCTACTTCTATCTTAGCATGATTAGCAACTATGACTTCGGGGACGGTGGACATGCCTACCATATCACCACCTATGATATTCAGATAACGGTATTCGGCAGGGGTTTCGAGACTGGGTCCTTGAAAGCCGACATAGACCCCTTCCTTTAATGGACTTTTATGGAGCTTCTTCCACGATTGTTTGAGTTGGGTTCTCAGACTTTCAGAATAGGCATCGGACATATCAGGAAATCTTAGTCCTAGCCTATCATCGTTAGGTCCGCGCAAAGGGTGCTCTGGCATGAGATTGATATGGTCTTTGACTAAAATGATCTCTCCTGGGCGGTAGCTAGGGTTGAGCCCTCCAGAGGCATTCGTCATGAAAAGAGACTTTATCCCTAGCTGCTGAAGAATACGAATGGGGAAGCATACTTCTTGGATAGAGTAGCCTTCATAGTAATGTAACCTGCCATTGATAATGAGTAAGGTGTTGTCATCATCTATCTTGGCTAGGTGAATGGTGCCTTGGTGGAAGGTCGTGCTGGCAAGATGTGGGATGTCATCAAACGTGCAACTGGCTACTAATTCAAAGGAATCAAGAAAGATATCGGCCCCTGAGCCCAAGATTACAGCTCTCTGTGGATGGGCTGGTTCTTTACGGAAAAGCTTGTCTTTTATATAGTTAGCTGCAGCTTCTGATCTTTCGTACCAATTCATGGTCTAAAGATATGGCCCAGCCTGAAGCTTAATTGTTTTAAATCAACATTTTCTGTATATTTGCAGCAGATTACGATACGAAGAGGGAGCAATTGTTCCCTCTTTCTATTTTTAGTACATCAGATATTACCTCAAGTGGATAATTTCAGCAACAATATCGAGGCTCAGATACAAAGCATAGCTAAAGAGAGATTTTTAGAAGAAGACCTTTCAGACTGCTTCATTCTTGATATTATAATCAAAGACAAAAAAGTCGAGGTCTATGTCGATTCGGATGATGGCGTCAAGTTTTGGCAGTGTCAAAAACTGAGCAGAGCTATAGAAGCTTATCTAGATGAAAGCCAGATTCTAGGGGAATCATATACCATAGAAGTGTCCTCTCCTGGAGTGGATAAGCCTCTAAGTGAGTATAGACAATACCCTAGAAATATAGGGCGGACTCTAGAGCTGACTTTGGAAGATGACTCGACAGTGATAGGAAAAATGACGGAGCTTTCTGAAGAGCAAATCACTCTGAAAGTGCAAGGAGCAAAGAAAGGACAGTTTAAGACCCAAGTGGTTCCTTTTAGTGAGGTTAAAAGTACTATCGTCCAGATCTCTTTTAAAAAGAAGAAAAAATAATTCCAGTCCTAAAGAGGGCTAATTTTATAAATAACAGAAATTCTTTAACAGATGGAAAAGAAGGTTTAATATGAATCTTGTTGATTCGTTTTCGGAATTCAAAGCGGGCAAAAATATAGATAGGCCCACGATGGTAAGAGTATTGGAAGATGTCTTTCGTACTCTGATAAAGAAAAAGTACGGCTCAGATGATAATTTCGATGTTATCGTAAATGATCAGAATGGTGACCTTGAAATGTGGAGAGTACGAGAGATTGTACCAGATGGTGAGGTGACTGATGAGATGAGCCAGATTTCTAGTTCAGAAGCATTGTCTATAGATGATGACTATGAAATAGGAGATGAATGCTATGAACAACTAGGACTTGAAGATTTTGGAAGGAGAGCAATACTAGCCGCGAGGCAGACGCTTATCTCCAGAATTATGGAGTTAGAAAAAGATGAGATATTTAAGAGGTACTCTGACAGAATAGGTGAGATCGTCCTCGGTGAAGTAGCTCAAGTACTCAAAAGAGAGTTTCTTATCATAGATGATGTCACAGGAAGTGAATTGATTATGCCTAGAAATGAGATGATCAGAGGTGATTTTCTTAGAAAAGGAGACATGGTCAAAGGTGTCATCAGAAGGGTGGATATGAAGAATAACAACCCTGTAGTGATTGTCTCTAGAACGGACAGCCGTTTCTTAGAGAAACTTATGGAACAAGAAGTGCCTGAAATAGAAGATGGACTAATCACTATTAAGAAGATAGTGAGGATTCCAGGTGAAAGAGCCAAAGTGGCTGTAGAGTCTTATGATGATAGGATAGATCCAGTAGGTGCTTGTGTGGGAATGAAAGGGTCTAGAATACACGGAATAGTGAGAGAGTTGAAAAATGAGAACATTGACATAGTTAACTATACAACTAATGTCACCTTGTTTATACAAAGATCACTGACTCCAGCTAAAGTGTCTAATATAGATATAGACACTGAGAAAGGAACTGCAGCAGTTTTCTTGAAAGCTGATCAGGTTTCTCTCGCCATAGGAAAAGGAGGATCTAATATTAAGTTAGCTAGTAAGCTGACAGGATATGAAATAGATGTCTACAGAGAGGATGATGATCCTGAAATGGAAGATGTTGATTTAGATGAATTTACTGATGAGATAGAAGAGTGGGTTATAGATGCTTTCAAAGCTATCGGTTGTGATACAGCTAGAAGTGTTTTGGAGCTGAGTAAAGCAGAGCTATTGAGAAGAACGGATTTAGAGGAAGAGACGATAGATTCAGTACTGAAGTCATTGCAGGCAGAGTTTGCAAAAGACTAAATTTTTTAAGAGTAGAAAAACTAATATTTTAAATAATACATGGCAAAACGCTTAATTAAAATAGCGAAAGAGTTGAATGTGGGTACGTCCACTATCGTCGAGTTCTTGGCTAACAATGGACACGAGATAGAGAATAAGCCTACTACCAAGGTGTCAGATGACATGTATGATGCTCTACTCAAAGAGTTTAGTAATTCTATGGCTGTCAAGGAGAAGGCTAACAAATTGGTCATAGGTACCCGTCAGGACGAAAAGGCCCCAGAACCTGTTGTGCCTAAGGCCCCTGAACCTGTTGCAGAAAAGCTAGCTCCACCACCTGCATCAGCACCACCACCACCAGCTCCTGAGGTAAAAGAAGCTCCTGAAGTAAAAGAGGAAGTTCCTGTAAAAGAGGAAATAATCAGAGCCGAATCACCAGTGCAAGAACTGAAGGTAGTGGGTAAGATAGACCTAGATGCTAAGAAGCCTAAGAAGAAAGAAGAAGCAAAAGCTAAAAAAGATAAGGAAGACAAGCCGACTCAGACTGCTCCAGAAGTAGTACCTGAAAAAGCTCCTGAGCCTCAGAAGCCTATAGAAAAAGAACCACCAGCGGAAGAGGAAATGGTAAGGGCTGAGACTCCTCAGCTACAGGGGCTCAAGATTCAAGGGAAAATCGATATGAAAAAATTCGATAAGCCTGAGAAGAAGAAGGAAGCACCTAAGCCTGGGGCCGCAGGAGGAAAAGAACCGAGCAAAAGAAAGAGAACTCGTAAGAAGGTAACCGCACAATCCTTCATCAAAAGGAACAGAGATGGTGCCCGAGGGAAAGCCGGCGGTAGAAAAAGGGAAGAAGAGGTCAAAGCGGTATCTCAAAAAGAGATAGAAGAGAAAATCAAAGCAACTATGGCTAGAATCTCTGGCGGTAGTGGTAAGAAGAGACAGAAGATAAGAAGAGATAATAGAGCGGATAAGAGAGAAAAACAAGAACAAGAAGAACTAGCAAGTGTAGAGACGACGCTGAAAGTAACAGAGTTTATTTCAGCTTCTGAACTGGCTTCTCTGATGGATGTCAGCGTCGCTGATGTCATCATGAAATGTATGAATGTAGGCGTTATCATCTCTATCAATCAGAGAATGGATGCTGAGATCATAGAGTTGATAGCGAGTGAGTTTGGACATGAGGTAGAATTTATAGGTGTAGACGAGCAAGATGAGGAAGAGGAAGTAGAGGAAGTAGATGATCCGAAAGATCTCGTTTCTAGAGCTCCTATTGTAACAGTGATGGGTCACGTAGATCACGGTAAGACTTCACTTCTAGATTACATCCGAGAGGCCAATGTTGCCGATGGTGAGGCCGGTGGTATCACCCAGCACGTAGGCGCTTATTCTGTTCCGGTAGGTGATCAGATGATTACTTTCTTAGATACACCAGGTCACGAGGCCTTTACAGCCATGAGAGCCAGGGGTGCTAAGGTGACAGATATTGTTGTCGTTATAGTAGCCGCAGATGACAGGATAATGCCTCAGACCAAAGAAGCAATCAGCCATGCCCAGGCAGCCGGTGTCCCTATCGTATTTGCAATCAATAAGATAGATAAAGAAGGAGCTGATCCGAATAGGATTAAGCAAGGTCTTTCTGAAATGAATATTCTAGTAGAGGAGTGGGGTGGTAAATTCCAGTCTCAAGATATCTCTGCTAAGGCTGGAACTAATATCGATGAGCTCTTAGAGAAAATTGTTCTCGAAGCAGAGATGCTAGAGCTAAAGGCTAACCCAGATAAGAATGCACTAGGAACAGTGGTAGAGGCTTCTCTAGATAAAGGAAGAGGTTATGTAACCAAGCTTCTCGTACAAGCAGGAACACTTAAGATAGGAGATGCTCTTGTCGCGGGATCTTATGCCGGAAAGGTCAAGGCCATGTTCAATGATAAAGGCAAAAAAATCAAGAGTGCTGGACCTTCTATTCCTGTAGCTATTCTAGGGCTGGACGGTGCACCACAAGCAGGTGAGAAGTTCAAAGTGATGGACAAAGAGCAAGAGGCAAAAGGACTTGCTACTAAGCGTGCACAGATCAGCAGAGAACAATCTAATAGAGCTAGCAAGCGTATAAGTTTAGATGAGATAGGAAGAAGATTAGCTCTAGGTACCTTTAAAGAGTTGAATCTAATTGTGAAAGGTGATGTGGATGGATCTATCGAGGCCTTATCAGATTCCCTTATCAAGTTATCTCAAGAAACCGTACAGGTTAATGTCATACACAAAGCAGTAGGACCTATCGCTGAATCAGATGTTCTACTTGCCTCTGCTTCAGATGCCATCATAATTGGTTTCCAGGTACGTCCTTCAGCTGGAGCTAGAAACTTAGCCGAAAAAGAAGGCGTACAGATTAAGATGTATTCTATCATCTATGAGGTTATAGACGAGATTAAGAAGGCCATAGAAGGTATGTTAGATACCATCAAGGAAGAGAAAATCAATGGTAACATCGAGATCAAAGAGACTTATAAGATCAGTAAGATAGGTACCATCGCAGGATGTTTTGTAACTGAAGGAAAGGTCTTGTCTAATTCTAAAATCAGACTCGTAAGAAACGGTATCGTAGTGTATCCTACTAAAGAAGGTGTTGTCGCTGAATTAGGTTCTCTGAAAAGATACAAGGATGATGTCAAGGAGGTCAGAGCTGGTATGGAATGTGGATTGACCATTAAGAATTACAATGACTTAAAGATCGGTGATATCATAGAGGCTTACGAGATAGTAGAGATCAAAAGAAAACTAGAGTAGAGCACTCTGCCTGTACCACCTACTTCCAAGCTAAAAAAATTCCTGAATGTTAAAGTTCGGGAAGTCAACAGACCTAAGTTTATACAAGATGATCCTATCTGTATTCCTAAGGCCTACCATAAGTTACAGGATATAGAAATCACTGCCTTCTGGACGTCCATGTTGGCCTGGGGTCAGAGAAAAACTATTATCAATAAGTCTAAGGAGCTTTTTAGTCTAATGGGGGATTCTCCTCACGACTTTGTAGTCTCACATCGTCAGAAGGATCGCCAGCGTTTTGAAAATTTTAAGCACCGCACCTTTCAGTATACAGATACGCTTTACTTTCTAGAGTTTCTTCATTGGTATTACAGAGAGCATGAAAGCATGGAAGAGCTCTTTATGGTTGAGGACAACATGGCTGCCACCTTAACCCAGTTCCACAATACCTTTTTTCATCTGGATAATGCCCCGCACAGAACCAGAAAACACATCGCCTCTCCCGCTCGCAAATCCACTTGCAAACGCCTCAATATGTTCCTTAGATGGATGGTAAGACAAGATAAAAAAGGGGTAGATTTTGGCCTATGGAAAAACATCTCACCTGCCCAGCTCATGATCCCTCTAGATGTTCATGTAGAACGCGTAGCTAAGAAACTAGGGTTGCTAGTGCGCAAGCAAAGAGACTGGCAAGCCGTCGAGGAATTGACCGCTCAGCTAAGACTATTAGACTCCAAGGATCCAGTTAAGTATGATTTCGCTCTTTTCGGAATAGGTGTACTAGGAGAACTATGACCTCCTAATCTTTACATCGCAGATGTGCTTTCCTTTTCCATGGTTTTCCAGATGAATGAAAACTCTTAGTGATTCACCATTTGCATTATAGAGTCTAGTGATCAGATAATCACTATTTGCATTCTGAGAAGAGCCCTTGTGCTTGTTTTCCATCCTTACTGGCTGGAACTCGGTAAGTACGTTTTCTATGAGTTGCATGGCTTTGTTAGAGCCGGTTACTTTTTTACTGTTATTCACTTTAATTGAGACAGTCTTACTCAGATTTTCACTGATAGTATTGTAGTCTTGATTGACAAAAGCAGCAATAAGGTTTTGCCCAGATAAGGTTCCTAGACCCATCATTAGGGAAAAGGCAAGTATATATCTAAAGTAATTCATGGTTCTCGTATTTCTAAAAGCTGTAAATAACAGTTTTATATGCTATCTGCAACAATAACGAGACCATGTCTTCGTAAGTTTGAGTTTAGCGTATAAATTTTTGTTAACTGAGGATGAATAATGCATATATTGATATGTAATAAACACAAATACAGTGACTTATGAGTAAGAAAGCCCTTTTGGTAATTTTAGATGGTTGGGGACATGGAAAGGATGAAAAAGTAAGTGCGATAGCACAAGGCCATACACCTTACATAGACAGTCTCTATGATAACTACCCACATGCAGAGCTAGTAACCTATGGAGAAGAGGTAGGCCTCCCAGAAGGTCAGATGGGAAACTCTGAGGTAGGACATCTTAATATAGGGGCGGGTAGAGTGGTGTACCAGGAGCTGGCTAGGATAAACAAAGCCATCAAAGAAGATACTCTCAGACAGAACCCAGTAATAGTTGCAGCTCTAGAAAAGGCAAAACAGACGGGAAAGCCTCTGCACTTGATGGGACTCTTGTCAGATGGTGGTGTACATTCTCATATAGAGCATATTGTAGCTTTGGCTGGCTATTTTACAGCAGCTGATATAAAAGTCTATATACATGCTTTCCTCGATGGTAGAGATACTGGTCCTAGAACAGGGAAAAAGTTTCTAGCTAAGTTATTGGAAGAGACGGAAGGCACATCTGCCGAGTTGTCTACCATAATAGGCCGTTATTATGCGATGGATAGAGATAATAGATGGGAAAGAATAGCTAAGGCTTATGACTTGCTAGTGAGAGGAGAGGGCGAGCTCACTAGTGATCCACTGCAAGTTGTGCAGCAGCAATATGACCAAGACATCACAGATGAATTTTTAGAGCCGATTAAGGTGAGGAGTAGAGCAGAGGGATTGATATCCAAGGATGACTTGGTCCTATTTGCAAATTTCAGGACTGATAGACCGAGGCAACTAACTACTGCACTGACTCAAAAAAAGTTGGAGCATGGGATGGAGCCATTGGCTTGCCATTTTATTACGATGACAGAGTATGATGACTCATTTAAGAATATTCAGGTTGTATATAGAAAGGATGACATTGAAGAATCCCTAGGAGAACTCATCGCTAATGCTGGCCTGACACAACTACGTATCGCAGAAACAGAAAAGTACCCACATGTTTCTTTTTTCTTCTCCGGAGGGCGGGAAGCTCCTTATGAAGGAGAATCTAGGATAATGGTAGAATCCCCCAAGGTAGCCACCTATGATTTACAGCCAGAGATGAGTGCCTATGAGGTCACGACTAAGGTAGACGCATTTATTACAGAACAGGCCCCGTCATTTATAGTCCTTAATTATGCTAATGCTGACATGGTCGGTCACACAGGAAGTATGCCAGCAGCTATAAAGGCAGTGGAGACTTTAGATTCCTGTATGGAGGTCCTCATTCCCAGAGCTGTGAAGGCAGGATATAGGATAGTGGTCATAGCTGATCATGGGAATTCTGATATTATGCTTACTGAAGAAAATACCCCGCATACAGCACATACGGTCAACATGGTTCCGATAATTGTTATCGACCCCGAAGGAGAAGTAAAATCGGTAAAAAATGGAAAGTTGGCTGATGTTGCCCCTACAATTATTAGTCTGATGAACCTAGGAAAGTCGGAATTAATGAATGGTGACTCTTTAGTGTAAAGAATAAATGATCGAAAAACGACCATATTACAGCATATTATACTCCAAATGACTGCTATTGGCGAAATAGTAAAAAAATCTTTGTGCTTTAGAGGTTTATCTTCTATATTAGAATTAACAAAACTGAATTGTTATGAATATATTTTTTGGAATACTTGCGTTTTTTGCCCTTTTGGTGGCGATCATGTATGTAAATCATAAGAGAAATGTGGATGCATAAGATATCTGCCTCTATTTGAGACAGACTTTATTTTATACATACTACCTACATGAGTTACTCATAAGAAGGGTTTGATTGCTCAATCAGGCCCTTCTGTTTTACCCCTACACCATAATTCACTTCTTTTGCATAGTACTTGTCATTTTTCATATTGTAACATTTTTTTTATCCATTTCTGAAGCTGTTTCTTCAAATTATGCTTTGAAAAATGTAAGTTGCAGTAGAAAAAATAATAGGTGAGAAGTAACCTTTTATTAAGTCAAGAAATTAATTATTGTAGCAGTTATTTTATATAATTGTACTTTGAAGCACGACACATTTTGAATTCGGCTGAGGAGGCAAAGTAGCTTTGTCCTCCGAAGCTTTTTTCTCAACATAAAGATGAAATCGGCAGAGGAGGGTTTAGGACGTTTGATTGTCACCAAGAGAATGTTCTAGCCCTCCGTTTTTTTTACCCCTATCTTTCTTTTCATTCACATTCTTTTTCCATCTTGAGCGCTGTGAGCACACAAAAAAACCAAAGGTTTACCAACCTTCTCATTGCCATAGATAAAGAAAGAGAAGCCGAAGAGAAATATTTCCAAAATCTATCCTCTAACAAGTCCATCGCTGAACGCATAGAGTCAGGTATCGTCTGGTTTCCTGTAGTAATCGTTAGCAAAGTCTATACTGTAGGAGAGCAAATAGAAATGGTACTGGAAAGAACTAAGCATCTAGATCTGCCTCATAAACTAAAATCTGGCGTCGGATGCAAAGTCTTCAAGTATGAAGGAAACTCTGAGACGACCTCTCTAAGAGCAGTGGTTTCTTATGTCCGAAAAAATAAGATCGCTGTTATCCTCAATGAGCAATCTATCTCCAAAGCAGACCTGACTGCTTTCAAAGGTCATCTCGGAATAGAGCTTATCTATGATGATAGACCATACAAGGTCATGGAAGAAGCAATCAAGAAAGTAATGGCTACTGAAGAACCAGCCACTGTATCGCTGAGGAAAGTTATAGAGGAACAGCTAGACGAGTCGCGCTATCTAATACCAGCTCATCCCATCACGCCAGCACAACTAAATGAATCTCAAATTAAAGCATTAAATGGTGTCACAGTAGCAGAACATCTCAGTATTATTCATGGCCCTCCAGGTACAGGAAAAACAACGACCCTAGTACAAGTCGCTAAAGCCCTACTCAAAAAGGAAAAAAGAATTCTTGTCTGTGCTCCGAGTAACAATGCAGTAGACCTACTGGCTACACAACTAGATGAAGCAGGGCTTGCCACCTTGCGTATAGGTAATGTGACTAGGATATCTGATAACAATGTCCATCTGACCCTATCAGAAAAGATAAGAGATCATGCAGAATGGCAGCACATTAAAAAGGTAAGAATAGAAGCTGATAAAGCCAGAAAAAGTGCAGGTAAATTCAAACGGTCTTTTGGCCCTAAGGAAAGATCTCAACGAACTGCTATGTTCAATGAGGCACGAGATCTGAAGAAATGGGCGAGAGAGTTAGAAGACAAGTTATTAGATACTATAATCAGTGAGTCCAGAGTTATATGTTCTACACTGATAGGTGTAAGTCATAAATCTATCAATCAGCTCAGATTCAGAACTTTAATTATAGATGAAGCCTCCCAAGCACTGGAGCCCGAGTGCTGGAATGCCATGTTGAAAGCAGAACGGGTCATACTCGCCGGTGATCATCTCCAACTTTCTCCCACTGTCAAGTCAAGAGAAGCTGCAGAGCTGGGTTTGTCAGAGACCCTGCTCAGTAGAATGACAGATAAGATCAGGCATACCTATCTTCTTGAAGTTCAATATAGAATGAATGAGAAAATATTGTCATTCTCTAATCAGAGATTCTATGATAATAAATTGACCTCTAGTCCGATAGTGTCTAACTGGAATCTGGACGAGGAGCCATTAGTGCTTATAGATACGAGTGGTTGTGGTTTTGATGAAGAACTTAATCCCACCAGCCTCAGTAGATATAATGAAGGAGAGTACTTTATCTTAAGAGAACATTTTATACAGAGCAAAGAAGCCTATGCTGGTTCTTCCATTGGAATTATCAGTCCCTACTCTGAACAAGTAAAATATCTTCGATCCAAAGTAGAAGAAGACGTTTTCCAAGAATCAGATATCACAGTTAATAGTATAGATGGTTTCCAGGGCCAGGAGAAGGACGTGATCTATATTAGTCTAGTTAGATCTAATTCTGATGGAGAAATAGGTTTCCTAAGCGATGAGAGAAGGCTTAATGTAGCGATGACTCGTGCTAGGAAAAAACTCATTATCCTGGGTGACTTCAGTACTCTTTCAGTCAGTCCGCTCTTTTCTGACCTCGCTGAGCATGTAGAAGCAATAGGAACTTATAAGTCAGCTTGGGAATACATGTCTGTATAAATGAGCTAAGTAGAGGAATGAAAAAAGCCTCCGCGAGGTGCAGAGGCTTTGATATATTTTGCTAAAAGCTACTTACTACAGTTTGATAAAAGATTTCGTGATGGTGCTTTCTTTATGTACGACTCTTATAAAGTACATGCCCGCTTGCAGGCCCTCTAGTTCTATAGTCTCTTGCTGAGCACTGACTTGTTTGCTGACTAAGATTTCACCAAGTCTTGAAACTAGTTCTATTCTTGAGTCTAGTAGGTTAGACAAGCTGACATTTAGACTTTCGTTAGCAGGATTTGGAAATACTTCAAGGTTATAGTTTGATGACAATTTTTCGTTACTAGATATCTTACAAGCAGAGTCATCTACTATTTTCCAATCAGAAGATCTGATACCTTCACCATCGTAGACCAGTACTTTCCCTGCTGGTATCACGTCTATCATCTCACCATCCATCCATAAGCCTTCAGCTATTGCAAGGTCAGTCATAGTAGAGTTATTGCCACCCCACACTACGTACTGTAAAATTTCTTTTTCGGTGCCATCCACTTCATAAGATAAAGCTAGCTCACTGCTGATCGCAGATATATCAAAGTCTACTTTTAAAAACACAGTTTCATTACCAGTTAGTGTTCCTGACTCTCCGCAGGCTACTTGTAACTGACTTAATTCTGTCTTGTTATCATAGCTAACTAACCAGTAGTTGTCCAGTGCCATTGACGCTTCAGTAGTATTTTTTATCTCAATAATGCCATCTGGATTTACCTCATTAATCACTAACCTTGAGGCAGGTCTTGGACAATTTTCTTTTGTTATTGTTAGACCATTAGAGAGCGAGAGACAACCATCAAGATTAGCTAAAGGCATATTATCTCCTAGTCCAGAGATAGGCCCATCATAGCTGAGATGGTAGAGCATAGCCGTTCCGGCATCCGCCTCATCAAAGTTAATTTCATTCAGATTATCTACAGGTAGATCTGTAATCATTCCATTGTTATCTGTTATGATCCACTGACTATTAGCTCCGGTATTTCCAGATAGATTGATGTCGCTCTCTTGAATGATATCAGCTACACTATCTCCCACACAGAATGTAAAAGGTCCACCTGTAATTAGACCAGGTGTATTTTGGTATCTGAATATAGAAATGAAATTAGACTTACTGTGGCAGCCATCTAATGCAAGAAAGTTACCACCCACAACTAGTCCCAGCATAGGACCAGTCGAGCTGACAGACCAAAGGACACAAGTACCAGGATCAGATCCATCAAAATCCACATTGTATGGAGAAGTAGGAATCTCAAGTATCTCTGTACCAGACGTGTTAGTAATAACCCAGTACTGGTTGTCACCTATATTATTTACTAGATTGATCGCATCAGCAGGAATAAAATCTGGAATGCCATCACCGATACAAAACTCAAAGTATCCTAGATCGCTCTCTAGCTCTCCGCCACTCACATAGTCTCTTATGATCAGTATGTTATTAGATAAACTGTAGCAGCCATCCAGAGCACTGATATCAGCACCTGCTACTAGTCCTGAAAGGTTACTATCATAACTTATATGGTATAACCAGCAGTTACCATCTCCTGCATTTTCAAAATCAAAACTTTCAGGATTATCGCTGACAGCAAGAATCATAGATCCCGCTGCGTCAGTTGCTATCCATGCACTCTGTCCCCCAGTGTTTCCTGTAAGCGCTATAGCACCAGCAGGTATATTGTCATTTTCTTCATCACCTACACAGAAAGTAAAAGGCCCACCAGTGATGCTGCCTCCTATAGCTTGTGATTTCGAAATGCTTAGGCTATTAGATAAGCCATGCTTTCCCACTAGATCTGTGTTAATATTGTTACCTACTGTCAGCCCTTGGATGCCAGCTTCGTAACTTATGTTTCTTAGTATACAAACTCCAGGAGCTGTGCCTTCAAAGTTTTTCTGATCAGGAGTATTGAGTAACTCAGTAATGATACCGTCCTGAGTTGTAAGTACCCACTGGTTCATTGTACCCGTCGTGCCCATGATGCTAACATTGTTCATCACATCTGCTTGCCCATCTGAGGTGCAGAAAGAAAATGGACCACCACTTATAGTACCTCCTTCCAGAGGTGTACAATCGTTTTTAGTTATTGTTATAAGATTAGATAGACCATAACAACCATAGAGGTTATCTATAGATCCTCCTATCATTAGTCCTGTCACGACTCCTTGGTAACTAAGGTGTACTATATTACAGCTTCCTTCTGAAGTGAGGTCAAAATTCACTTCGTTATAAGACCCCGTAGGCAGATGAGTGATATTTCTATTTTGATCAGTCACTATCCATTGGCCAGTTCCTACATTGCCTGCTAGTGTTATACCATCAGCGGGTAGATAATCTGCTTGGTTATCACCGACACAGAATTCAAAGGGTCCTCCACTTATCATGCCTGCTACACTTTCTGTCTTGGAGATCATCACAGAGTTGGACCTAGCATAACATCCTGATACGTTAGATAGATCTTCTCCTATCTCTAGACCTGTAAGATTGTCATAAGTAATATTCCAAAGGTTACAGTAACCTAGTTCGGAATTATCAAATTCGAAATCTGAAAGATTGTTAGCTATTGCAGAAATGGTCATGCCATTAGTCAGGACCCACTGATTCATAAGTCCTGATCCCGTAGTAAAGGTTACATCAGCGTTAGAAATCCTGTCCATGGCACCATCACCTACACAAAAAATTATAGGACCTCCAGACAAAGTAGGAGCTGTTATTTCTTTTTTAGTAACCATGATAGGATTAGATCGACTGTAACAAGTGCTGGAAATTTCACTTCCTGATTCCAAAGTGCTAAACTGTCCACCTGCCTCTAGGCCTTTCAACCAGCCATCAAAAGTTACATGATAGATCAAGCAAGTACCCAGACCAAAATTAGAAAAGTCTACATCAGAGGGATGTGGTGGTACAGATATTATATTTTCTCCTGTAGCATCAGTTATCACCCATCTTGCATTAGCACCAATCTCTCCTGTGAGGCTGATGGCATCAGCAGGAATGTAACTTGTAGATTGATTGTTTTGGCAAAAGGTGAATGGGCCACCAGTTATGACACCTCCATTCGGTTTATTTATAAGAACTGTCACGCTGTTAGAAGTCAGTTCTATGCAGCCGCCATTTGTTATCTGACTTATGTTAGACCCTATCAAGGTCGTACCGTCTCCAGAAAATCCGAAAACAAAGTAAGTTCCAGCGGTATAGTCACTAAGGTTAAGATCAGCAGATGATTCTGATACTCTTATGACATTGAAGTTTTCATCTGTTATCAGATAGTCAAAATCCTCAGGATTAAGAGTAGAATTATTTTGTACCTGAAATTCTGCATCACCCTCACAAGCATAATAAGTATAAGTGCCATCCATAAGAAATACCTGACCACCATTGACGACTTCAGAGCAATCATTGACACAGGCTGCAGAAACAGAAATATCTTCTAGGTCCCAGATAGAATAAAATCCTACTACACCAGCTGCACAATATGGAAGTAATTCGAAACTGAATACAGTAGGTGCTACAACTAGGAAATTGCTGTTAGCATGAAAGTTAATCGTTTCTAGATTCCAGTCTCTAGTCGTCGGTATGTTATGTTCTTCGTAGATGACTTGATTATTAGCTAGAATTCTTATGCCATACAAGGTAGGGTAGTTATTTAGAGCTGTGTTTCCATCTACCCAGTCAAACATGAGAGGTGCTTTTTGCTGGAAATTGAGTTCTTCTACTCTGATAGATTCTCCTATTAATGGCTCTACTAAGACATCAAATCTTAGCGCTTCTGAGCTGCCAGGAAGATAATCACAGAATGGATTGACAGCAATACAGATTGCATTAGTACCATTTAACCCCGGTGTACAAGAATGTGGATTGACCATGGGATTCTGTCTGTAGATATGATCTGCAGATAATCTTACAGCTCCATTATTAGCAGGTAAGGCCGTGAGCTCGCTGTAGTCACTGTTAGTGCCATTTGCGGCAACTGACTGACAAGCATTCATGTCAAAAGTGAGCACTGCTGGCTTAATATTACCGGCAATTACAGAATAAAAACATACGGTCAATAAAAGGATAGAAGCCGTGGAAATGATACGGTACATAGTTAAAAGCTGTTATTCTTTAAAGAAATTCCTCGACCAGAACATCTACATGACTGGTGAAGCTTATAGTATTAGGCTCTAACTAGTTGATTATCAGTGGTTGTTAGGTCTGTAGACCTATGCGTTAACAAATATATTAAGATTATTATTAATAGATAAATAATTGACAATCAATATGTCTATAATTATTGGTCATACAACCAAGTAGCTTTGTATTTTTTAGGCTGATTGATGAGTTGAGGCACAGAACTGTATGTGATATAGATGCGGAATCAAATTTTTGGATGGAATCAATGTGTTTAGAATCACATTTTTGGATGGAATAATGTGTTTTGAGTCACTTTGTTGAAATGAATAAAGTGGTAGTTTTGTAATTATAGCATGGAATTTCAAAGAAATATTAGCACTTCTCTAAAAGAATGGAGGAAAAAGAAAGACAGAAAACCTCTCATTGTTCAAGGTGCAAGGCAAGTAGGTAAGACAACAGCAGTGATTGCTTTTGGGCAAGAAGCCTTTGGGGATTGCTTATTTTAATTTTGAAAAAGATCCAGCCTTACATGATTTATTCAAAGCAACAAAGGATCCAAAGCGGATAGTAAGAACCTGATTGCTATAGAAGTCAAAGCCGGAACTAATACCAAAGCCAAAAGTTTAAAAGTCTACAAAGAAAAATACAAGCCAGAGCTCAGTGTCAAAATCACTGCAAAAACTTATCTTTTGATGGCGAAAATCTCAATATACCTCTATTTTATGCTGAGCAGTTGTCAAAATTCCTTGACAAGGTCATATAATACTATTTAGATTAAGATAAGCTGGATATTCTTAACATACAGATTGTGAACATATGTTACTAGCAATCTTTATTTTTGTTGCAAATTCAAACAGATATGGCATTTGATATAGACATGATTCGCAAGCATTATGATGGGCTAGGCGATAAAATTGCTAAGGTAAAATCAGAACTTAACAGGCCACTTACCTTGGCTGAAAAGATTTTGTATGCTCATCTGCATGCAGATTCTCCATTGAAAAATTATGGAAGAGGTAAGGACTATGTCTTCTATGCTCCTGATAGAGTAGCTATGCAAGACGCGACAGCACAGATGGCACTATTACAGTTTATGATGGCTGGAAAGTCCAAAGTGGCAGTACCATCTACAGTACACTGTGATCACCTTATCCAAGCCAAGATAGGTGCGGATGAAGATTTACAGAATGCGATCAATACAAGTAATGAGGTATTTAATTTCTTAGAGTCAGTATCTGATAAGTATGGCATCGGCTTTTGGAAGCCTGGTGCAGGAATTATACACCAAGTAGTCCTTGAGAATTATGCCTTTCCAGGTGGAATGATGATAGGAACAGATAGCCATACTGTCAATGCAGGTGGGCTCGGAATGGTAGCAATAGGCGTAGGTGGAGCAGATGCAGTAGACGTGATGGCGGGTATGCCATGGGAGCTCAAGAATCCTAAACTTATAGGTGTAAAACTGACAGGTAAGTTATCTGGGTGGTCATCCCCTAAAGATGTCATTCTCAGAGTAGCTGATATCCTTACAGTCAAAGGTGGGACTGGTGCCATAGTAGAATACTTTGGTGATGGTGCTCTCAGTATGTCATGTACAGGGAAGGGTACAATCTGTAACATGGGAGCAGAGATAGGCGCGACAACTTCTACTTTCGGATATGATGAAAGTATGGACAGATATCTAAGAGCGACAGATAGAGCTGATATAGCAGATGCTGCAAAGGCCGTCAAAGAGCACCTAACTGCTGATCCAGAATGTTATGCAGATCCTGACAAGTACTTTGATCAAGTGATAGAAATAAATCTTTCTGAACTGAAGCCATTAATCAATGGTCCTTTCACTCCAGATCTTTCTACTAATGCTGGGAAGGAAATGACTCAGAGAGCAACAGAAAATGACTGGCCATTGGATGTAGAATGGGGGCTGATAGGGTCTTGTACTAACTCTTCTTATGAAGACCTTTCCAGAGCCGCTTCTATCGCAAAGCAAGCTGTAGATAAAGGTCTCACAACAAAAGCAGAATTTGGGATCAATCCAGGTAGTGAACAAGTAAGATTTACAACTGAGAGAGATGGTATACTGAAGATATTTGAAGATCTCAATGCCACAATATTTACGAATGCATGTGGGCCCTGTATCGGTCAGTGGGCGAGATACAAAGATCCTATGAATGCTCCTAAGAATAGTATCATCCACTCATTTAATAGAAATTTCTCCAAGAGAGCAGATGGAAACCCTAGTACCCATGCTTTTGTTGCCTCGCCAGAGATCGTTGCGGCTATCGCTATAGCAGGTAGATTGGATTTTAATCCTATGACTGATACCCTTACCAATGATAAAGGAGAACAAGTCAAACTAGATGAGCCTACTGGATTCGAATTACCACCTAATGGCTTTGATGTAGAAGACAGAGGCTATAATGCGCCTGCTGAAGATGGTAGTGGTGTAGAGGTGAAAGTATCTCCTACTTCTGATAGACTACAACTTTTGACCCCATTCAAACCTATCAAAGCGGATCAGGTAACAGAGATGCGAGTCCTAATAAAAGTAAAAGGCAAGTGTACTACAGATCATATCTCTATGGCTGGACCATGGCTGACTTATAGAGGGCACCTAGAGAATATTTCTGAGAACTGCTACACAGGAGCGATCAACTTCTTCAATGACAAGGCCAACTCTGTGATCAATTATATCTCAAACGAATATATACCAGTACCTGACTCCGCCAAGGCTTATCAGAAAGCAGGAATAGGAACAGTGGTCTTTGGAGAAGAAAACCTAGGAGAGGGATCCTCTAGAGAGCATGCAGCGATGGAGCCTCGATTCTTAGGCGTCAATGCTGTTATCGTGAAATCTTTTGCAAGAATCCACGAGACCAACCTTAAGAAACAAGGTATGCTAGCGCTGACTTTTGATGACGTAGCAGATTATGATAAAGTGAGACAAGATGATAAGGTAAGCATATTTGGATTTGATACAATGGAAGCGGGTAAGCCACTTATGATACATCTCATGCATGCTGATGGCACTGATGATCATTTCTTAGTGAATCATACTTACAATGAAGCACAGATACAGTGGGTGAGATCAGGTAGTGCTTTGAATAAGATAAGAGAAGATATGGGAGTAGCATAAGCAACTCATAACATGTTACATACATAAGGTTCTCTTTGTCGAAAAGGGAGCCTTTATTTGTTTCAATCTTCTTCATTCTAGTGGACGATAATTTTTAAGGAAAACGGATTGGCGGGAAAACGGTCTAGCGTTTGTTTCAATCTTTGGTTCTTTTTAAGGAAAACGGATTAGCGGAAAAAACGGTCTAGCGGTTGTTATAAACTTTGGTTCTTTTTTAAGGAAAACGGATTAGCGAAAAAACGGTCTAGCGGTTGTTATAAACTTTGGTTCTTTTTTAAGGAAAACGGATTAGCGGAAAAACGGTCTAGCGGTTGTTATAAACTTTGGTTCTTTTTTAAGGAAAACGGATTAGCGGAAAAACGGTCTAGCGGTTGTTTCAATCCTTCTTCTAGTGGATGAGGAGCTAGATTATTATGTTAGTGTTCAGTTTCAATCCTTTTTCTATTGTGATCTTTAGCATTGGTATGGGTGCCGGGTAACTGTGGCACATAACCTATGTACTTGCCAGATTCTTGATCATACTCTATATGAGCTGCGAAGTCATAATTTTTCAAAAGTAGTTTTCGTAACTAAGATAAGTCATAATTAGTTGAGATGCTGAATGGCACCATAGCCTCTGGCCACAGACTTACCTAAGCCTATATAATCAGGTAAGTAGGCATTGGATGTGAAGCTCCCATTAAATGCCAGCATTGTTCTATTCTTGAATTTGGTTTTGATGGGCGACAGAGACAGAACTGATAGGTGTTAAGTTCATCGAGAGTGCTAAGAGTGATTTCGGTACTAATGATGTTTTTATGGGTCAGCAAGTACTTCCTGTTATCCAGATTCAATTCCTTGATTTTGGTAAAGTAAACTCTCCTTGGTTTCTTTTTCATCTTAAATTGAATTTATGGAAAGTTCTCAACACCTTTTGGTGTCAACCTATTCTATGAGACTTCACCCTGTATCCAAATAATATACATCAAGTTATTCTTTCCCAAAAAGTCACATTTTTCCTTTAAAAAACAAGGCCCTACAGTCACATTGACTATTAGTAATATGACATCGCGTCATTTTTCATTTTTCCAAATGATATTTTGGGACTAAAAATTAATATTTTCCATTACATAGTAATAAAAGGTCAGAATGACCTAATATATATCCGCATATAGAAAATATGATTGAAAGGACTTTTCTTTGCACTTGTAATTGATGAAGGAAGTTCTCGATTCTCCACAAGAGATGAGATTAGAAGCCTGGATAGCAAATAACGACTTTCATCAGTTCATTTTTTCAAAATCCATAATCATTAGAGTTTAAGAACACTTTAGTTCTCGTTAACAACATTTTAAAATTATCTATCATGAGAAACACGTTTTCCGTATGGGCTTGCCTTTTAATTTTTTGCGT
>CALLAE010000081.1 GCA_938002665.1 uncultured Saprospiraceae bacterium
GATAGCTTGATATCTACTCTATCACATATAGCTTCAGCACCATCTGTTTCCCATCTTACTACAGGTGAGGTAGTTCCGCTTTCCCATGCATCTCCAGATGAAGGGCTAGTCACACCAAAGCTAGATGACACAACATTCATATTTATTTGATCCCAATCTACCGCACCACCAGCATGAGCATTATCTCTGACTAAAAATCTAAAATTTAATCTTCTGGCTCTTCTAGGCAATACTTCAAATACATCTGAATTGAAACCTTCTAACTGAGAGCTTCTTCTTGGAAAATGTCTGACCGGGTTTCCATTAGGAGGAAAACATCTGAAAATCGGACCCACGGTGTTGTTGGCTGCTGCAGTTCCAATGTCCCCTTGAGTATCCAGACTTGCATCACTATCAAATTGTTCCCAGGCATATAAAAGTGTATCACCATCTGCATCTGTTCCTTCGCCTCTTAAGAAAAACGAAGTAGAGGTCGGAATAGAATACACTGCACCACAAGGGTTTGCATCTGCAACAGGAATGGTATTATTATCTATAGTCCACCCATCGATGTTACAGCTGCTCGCAACAGAGGAGAGCAAGTGTTCTTTCATTTGCTCTAAACTTACGGCCAAGAAGAAGTTATAAGCTGGATCTTCTAGATGGCCGCCATCTTGCACAGTGCCTAGTATATTCTGACCATCACCACAAGTACCATTATAAGACATAATGGTTATTCCACTTCCTATTTCATAATTGTTACCTGCTTCAATGGCATTATTACAATTTTCATTTTCTCCTCCATTGAAAGTATGAGGACAACCAAACTGATGACCAAATTCATGAGCGGCAAGAGCAATAAACGCATTCCCATCATTACTAAAGGCACCACTCCAACCATTGGCCTTAGAGCCATCACGGCAAACAGAGTTTGGTAAAGCCAATCCCCCATTACCGCCACCATTAGCCAACCAATCAGTGCCCTGTCTATGGTTGTGAAAAACATGACCGATATCATAATTATTTTCATTAGGGAATCTATCACTGACTATCTCTTGAGCTTTTGTAGTACGATCCCCACTATTAAAATTAAATGGATCTGTGTCAGGATCATTATAATCTGCCCTAGGACTATTTATAGCTTGTACTAGAAAAACATTTATTTCTCTTTCATAAATAAACGAGATATCGACTAAGTTTTGAATAGCTTTTTGCTCTACAGCATTCTTACTGTTCCCATTACCAGTATAATATTCTCCAGTGGTAACAATAGCAACTCTAAAGACTCTTTTATCTTTTCCAAAACTTTTGGTTATGCTTTCTTTTGTACCAGTTACTTCAGTCAGAATATCACCGGGGGTAAATTCAGAGGAATGATGAGCTGAACATCCAGCTCGAGGTGTATCAGTAGCACCGCAACCATGTTCTTGATAATATTCTTTCTGGCCTGAGGCGCTTTTTTCGTAATATATTCTAGTAATACCAGTACCATCTAGATACATGATGTTAACCCCTGCTGGCCCTGACACTAATCTACCTTCCAGCAAAGGATTATTCTTAGAGAACAATCTGTAGGCTCTTATGCCTTTAACAGGAGGCACATCACCATCATAATATTTAAACTCCTCCTTTGTGAATTCTTCAGTACCTGAATGAAAAGGTAGACTTACAAAACTTTTTTTAGCAACCATTTCCTTTGCTATAGCTAATTCATTAATCTGAACTTTCTGCTTGTAATGCTCAGATTTCTTTGATGGCGGTGGAATAGTAAAATGATCATGATCGTGGTGATCATGGTCGTGTAACACAGTATTCACCTGAGCTAATAAGACACATTGAAATGAAAGAAATAAGATCGTGGATAGTAATAGTCCTCTGTTCATCTGGCTATGATTTTTAGTACGTCTAATATATTAAAGTCCTATTAGAATAAAGACTTAGATCAAATAAGGATTCTAACTATTTGAGACTTTAGATCCTCATATAATGCGAACCATATATGGTAAAACTATATATGTTAAAATACTAAAGTTCTACTATGGACAACTTAGATAACGTTCTTAATTAGCATTTTGTGAATTGGCCCATTTCAAGCTAATTATTGGGGTAATTCCGAGTAAGCTGTCATAGATAAAGGAGGCATCTAAGCATAGAGCTGATAATATTTGGTAACTGAATCCTAAGCTAGAATTCCCTGGATCTGTATTATAACCAGCTCTCAATCGAAATGAGGGATGAATAGCATAGTTGAGGCCAACTTTGAAGTTGATATTTTCCTCTAGGGATTTTTCAAATTCAGCATAACTAGTCACTTTATGAGAAACGTGATACGCAAACCCTAGCCTGAGCTCAGAAATAATAGGTGTAGTCTCAGAAATGGAGGTGTTTTCGGGATTTGATATAAGCAAGCCATAGTCTAAAGATTCCGAAATACTCCCTGCTAGGCCAAGATTATAGCTAAAAGAACCTTTAGATCCATTGTCTTCAATTAGTAAGTTATGATAACCTAGCTTGGTAGAGACTGATATATTGTCACTCAGCTTTTTAGCGTAGAGCAAAGCAAATTCATTCTCTTTATAAGCCTCGAAACCATAAGAAAAAAGAAAAATTCCTATATGACCTATTTTACCAGTCGGAAGATGCGCTCCTACACTATAACTACTCAGTTCACTCAGTGAGAATCTTCTGGAAGTACTTGCTATAAAGGACGCCTTATCATCAGAAGTGACCCATGAAAAATTACCTAAAACGGCATCTGCACCTTGAATCGTGGTACTTATCCCACCCATTCCGCTGCTGAAAGCCCCTTGATCAACTGTCAATCCACGCTGCGCAAAGCTACATGTAGCAATTAAGGCAGTCACCAAAAGAATAAAACAGCGTCTCAAGTATTCAGGTCTTTAAATGATATGAGTGGAAATAGAGTTTCTTTGTATAAAAATGTAAAAATTGGCAAAATTCAGGCAAAATCACGGTAAATCAAGAAGAAGAAATTCCTTTATGGGACGAGCGCTTTCTATAACTATTCTCTTGGTTGGTTTTCTTATTTGGGGTTTCTCCCAGCTTTATGTTAGTGAAAGTGGTGACATCAGCTCAAAATCAAAGCCCAACTATCAGCAGAATAATAGAACAAAAGGTTCGGTACCCATAAATGTAGACAACCGGAATTACCTCCCTGAAGATTCTGATTCAGAAATAGTTCACCATTCCTACTACTCCCTCGGCTATAATGAAAAACTGGAAATACCTAATTGGGTGGCATATAAACTGACAGAGGAGTCACTGAGAATAAAGAATGTTCCAAGAGCTGATAGATTCAAAACTGATCCAGAAGTAGCCCATCGCTCTGCAAAACATAGTGATTATTCTCATTCGGGCTATACAAGAGGGCATATGGCGCCTGCTGGAGATATGGCCTTCAGCAAGGATGCCATGCAGGAAAGTTTTTTTATGAGCAATATGACCCCACAACTCAGAGTGCTGAATAATGGGATATGGCGAGAGCTAGAGGAAAATGTGAGAGATTGGGCTTATGATAACGATGAGATCTATGTAGTATCAGGACCATTATTCTATGGTAAGCCTAAAAAGTTTATCGGTAAATCTACAAAAGTCGCCGTACCTGACGCTTTCTATAAAGCTATTCTGGATATAGAAGGGAATAAACAGAAGAGCATAGGCTTTATAATACCTCATGAAAAATGTGATAAGCATCTCCGAGAATATGCTGTCACAATAGATGAAGTAGAGAGACAAGCTGGTATTGATCTATTCCCAGACTTGATCTTAGATGAAACCAAAGAAGAAAATCTAGAAAGTCAGATGAATCCCAATCAATGGCAGGTAGACAAAAAGCGATTTAACCAAAGAGTCAAGCACTGGAATAATCAGAAATAGAAGATGGTCTTTGACTTATAATCAGTCTCAAAAAAAAAGCCGTGCAGAACTTGTCTACACAGCTTAGTATCTTTTGCACCCTGCGTTGCAGGTATGAACTTAGTTAACTTCTTCTAGGACTTCTTTTACCTTGGAGCCTACTGTAGAACTATTAGAATTTCTCTTCATTGACTTTTTCTGACAAACTTTGCAGAGTTCAGATATGCCCTTTTCTTCCCATGACTTCTTGATGCTTCCACTATTCAAGTTCTTTCCCTTAATGTACTGACAATCATCAAAAGCATGATATTTATTGCCTGCCTGAGACCAATATACCTTATCAGTATTGATACCAAAACTCCTTGCTTCTTTGTTCTGTTTCTTGATCTCTGCCGTGTATTTTTCTACAGAAGCCGGATCCCATTCTACGCCAGATATCCCAGCTGCTGTCATCGCCACAGAAGCTGCACCACCTGCAATCGCCTTAGTCTTTCCACTGATACTATTACTGGTAAAAATCATTATCACCATAGGTAAGAAACAGAGCACTCCCATGATAGCTCCTAGCTGGTTTTGAAGAAAAAAGCGCAATCCATTCTTTTCAGAGGCTGGATCAAGTTTGTTACTCTTTTTCCAAAATGTAGAACCTACAATTGCAATACCCAAGATCACAACTATAGCTAGGATCATCATGACTAAGGTG
>CALLAE010000082.1 GCA_938002665.1 uncultured Saprospiraceae bacterium
CCTTCATAAAGGGCATAGACGTTTTTCTCCCACAGCGCCAGCCATCTTTCAAAGTGCACTTCTTCTATCGGCTTCTTCTTATGCAACCTAATATGCTTCAGCATGGCATTCCCCTCATACTCAGTCTCCCCTAACAGTATGCCTGCCCAAAAGTCACATATAAGAGGTAGGTGCACTTGCATATCCAGTCTGACCACTTCACTAAAGAAGATGCCTACCACCTCATCATCCAACAACTCGGCATAAAATCTGTCCACGAGTTCTACGATATCAGCCCTGCTTAGAATATCTCTCATACCACTAATAATTACATATGCAGTATAGGAATTATATCTGGTAAGAACATTATATAATAAATAATAATACATAATATGCTGATTATAAGAATCTTGTATACTATATTTATTCCACAGATACATTTATAGCAATAATTAAGGTCAAAATCATAGCATGAAAAACTTCCTTTTCTTACTGACTTTCTTCTTAGTTGGCACAGCATACTCTCATGGTGTATGTATCGTAGATGCTGACAAATCCCAATATTTAGATCTCAGAAAATCCAAGGTAGATGTCACCGTCAGAAATCAAATCGCGACCGTCACCACCCTGCAGACCTTCTATAATGATACCAACGATAGCCTAAAACTAAAGTACGCCTTTCCACTTCCGTCTACTGCTAACCCTATCTATTATAGATTTAGAATAGAGGGCGGGGAGTGGCAAGAGGCAGTATTCAATGCCGCAGGACAAGATTCTGATCTGCCTGGCTCAGGCAGCAGTGGTGCTGGTGGCTCTGGTGGCTCTGGTGGCACGGCTTCAGCTAGCCTCTCTAGCTATCTTGGTGATACACCTTTCTATTTCACTTTTGGCAGTTTTCTACCCGCAGAAAAGAACTTAGAAATAGAACTTGTCTATGTACAGCTATTGCCGTACGAGTTTGGAATTGTACAATTCCATTATCCTAACGATTATACGGCCATACAGAATCAGATAGAGGTATTGGAATTCAAAATGGAACTGTACTCTGATAGGAAGATAAGTACTCTAGAAGTTATGAACCATGATGTAGAATATGACCTACAAGACAATTTTGCCCAGGCTACTTTTGTAGATGAGGAAAACATTTTTGTCACTAATGATTTTGTAATAAATTACTCCTTGGTCTCTGACGATCTAGGTAGTTATCCGATGAGTACTAAGCTGCCTGACAGTACGGCCTTTTGTGATAATCATGGTGCTGGTTTTCTAACTATGATTTTAGAGCCAGAGTCCAATGATTCTACTGAGGTGATAGAAAAGAATTTTTGCCTGGTGATAGATCGTTCTGGCAGCATGCAAGGAGATAAAATGGCACAGGCCAAAGATGCCGCTAACTTTATCGTCAATAATCTCAATGAAGGTGACTATTTCAATATCATAGAATTCAGCAACAGCATAGGCAGCTTTAAGAACACCATGGTATCTGCCAATGAGGCTAACACGGCAGAAGCAGAGCTGTATATAGATGCCCTCAGGACGGGTGGCACAACTAACATCTCAGAATCCTTGGAAGAAGCAATTGGTAATTTTGATGGGCTAGATACGACCAAGGCCAATATCATTATCTTCTTTACAGATGGTAAGCCGACAGCAGGACTAGAAGCTACAGCAGATATTGTTACAGCAGTAGACAATACTGTACAGGCTTTAGAGACAGGTATTTTCCTGTTTACTTTCGGCGTAGGAGAAGGGGTCAATAAAGCCTTACTCACCACCTTGGCGATAGAGAATAGTGGCTTAGCAACTTTTCTAGAAAAGGAAGATCTAGAAGAAGAGATAACAGACTTTTTTCTGAAGATCAATAACCCTGTGCTCATAAACACAGAAGTGAGTTTTGATCCCCCTATTATTACGGATGTCTTCCCTAGTCCTCTACCTAATCTGTACGAGGGCCAGCAACTGATTTTGTCAGGTAGATATACAGATGCCAGTCCAGTCAAGATGAATCTAAAAGGTCAGTTCTATAACCAGATCGTAGAGTATAATTTTGACCTCAATCTGTCTGATTCCTTGGATGCGCAGTATTCTATTCTTCCTCAGATCTGGGCGAAACAAAAGATAGATGCACTGACAATTATGCACCATCTTGCTGCAACTGATTCTGAGCAAAAATTCATTCAGACCGAAATAGATACCATAGGAGCTTGCTATGGTGTGGTCAGTGTGGAGTTCAATAGTTTCACTGATCAGACTTTGGAGATAGATTATGCTGATTTCAATTTATACGAACATAACAATAATACCGTGCTAGTTAGCTGGAGCACAACAGCAGAAGTCAATAATGATAAGTTTGTGATACAACGCAGTCGTGGCACAAAGGAGTGGGAAGATATAGCAACTATAGCGGGGCAAACGCATTCACAAGAGTTAGTGCATTATGAGCACCTAGATAAGACACCTTATGTAGGGGTCAATTATTATAGAATCGTCACTGTCGATATTAGGGGAGAGAAATCTTACTCTAGAGTAGAAGCCATCGTGATAGACCAGCAGGAAGAGCTAGTTATCTATCCTAATCCTGTCCAGAGCGGCGGAGAATTATTCATTAGCAGTCTAGGGCATGAGGCTGTTTCCTTGAGGATTTTTAATACAGAAGGAAAATTGTTAGAGAATTACAGAGTAGCAAATTCTGAATCCGTCATTTTAGGGGATTACCTACCAGGCGTCTACATCGTGATAGCAACAAATGGTCAGTTCAGAAAAGTAGAGCAAATAGTTATCGAATAAAGGAAGACCCTATTATCGGTATTTCTTATTTTAAGAGAACCTCCAAATTAATGAAGGGGCTCCAACATACTAGCTGACTAGTTTAGCTCAATAAAACACTGGGATAAAAATCAGAAAGAAAACCCAAGTCCAAAAAAGGCTAAGTTCAGGTTCCCTATTCCAAAGCGAATTATAAACTGATTGATATCAAAGCGCATTCCTACGTTTCCAAAAAGAAATATACCGCTCTGGTCTTCGGTGACAATTATCTCCTCTTCAAATATGTTTACGTTGAGGTCCTCATCATACCGATCATAGTTTGCATAAGCTGCTCCTATATTAAACTCAAATAAACTGATCTGCTGAACCGCAGAAATACCTAGATAGTTATGATATACATTTCCTACAGAAATATCTAGGCCATTATTAAGATAGGTGCCATAAGTCAGCCGTGCCCTTGTTCTGAAATTATTCTTCTGCCATACTTTTCTCTCATAAGAAAATGAGGCTTGATTGACGAAAATGAGAGATCCTATAGTCGTCAGTACAGAATTATTTTCTGTAGGATAAACCCGCTCTCCAGAGTTTACTTCTTCACTTTGTGCAACACCACTCATGCCACAAACACTGAACAACACAATAAGAGAGAGAGGTAAAACAAATTTGCTGAATGATACCTGATATAACATCTAATGAAATTTTGTTTAAGGAAAGATAAGGCATCTTTTTGTTCTGACAAGATATCAAAACGAAAAACCGAAATTCATAATAGAAGATTATTTACTGGAATTACAAACTTATCCTAACTTGTAGCTATGAAACAAAGTATCCTCCTCAGAATGATTCTGATGCTCGCCCTCTATTTTGGCTTGACATATTTTGCAGGTGATAATGGTAGAAAGATCCTCTACCCGATACGATTATTTGTTACTTTTTTACATGAGTTTGGCCATGCGATAGCAGCGGTGCTTACGGGTGGATGGGTAGAAGATGTGCAAATAAATGCAGACGGCAGCGGCTTCACAAGATCTGTCAATGGCAATAGACCTATCACTATTATGGGTGGCTATCTAGGCAGTGCCCTCTTTGGGAATATACTTTTCTACACTGGTGCTAGAGGAAGAAAAATGGTAAAACCCATGTTATTCCTAGTCATAGCAGCGATGCTGGTAACAGGATTCTACTGGTTCAATTCTGTCTTTACCACAGCCATACTTATTGCTTTCTCTTTTGTGCTTGCCTTCATTGCCATTAAAACCAATTTTGGCTCTGATGTACTGATGTTTTTAGGTCTTGCCAGTGTCATCTACATCATCCAGGACTTCAATGTCGGGCCTACTTCAGATCTTAAGGCCTATGAAGAAGTTATGGTTTTTATTCCTGCACAAGTATGGATGTATATCTGGCTAGCAGTAGCCGTGCTGTTACTGGTATACAATCTCAGACTGCTTTTTGCTGGAGGGTCTTCTCACCAAGCTTAACAAAGCTGCCTCCCTGATTCTTTACCAGCCATACATTTAACTCACTATTTACAGTAGAAAACTTTTTTTCTTTCGATAGATAGCCAACTCTACAGCCTGCCCTTTTGAGTTGGTTTCCTGGATAGTTCCTGATGGCAAAAATCCGTAATACTGAAGTAAGCGTATGGATGAACTGTTTTCCTTATGGGTATACGCGACCAAGGCATCTGCTGCTAAGGTATCGAAAGCATAGGTCATCACTTTTGTTAGTGCTTCTCTCATATACCCTTGCTTCTGATAAGTAAAGAGCAGCTCATAACCCAACTCAACAAGCCGTTGAGCTGCGTCAAAATTCCATAGGCATATAGTCCCGACCATCTCCCCATCTTCTTTTTTAGTGATGGCCCAATAGATATGTCTTTGCTCACTAATCCCTCGATTCATTCTCGTGATATAGGCCAGTGCTTCGTCAGTACCAGAGGGAATAGGCAGATCTAGATACTTATTATTCTTGGGAGTGGTCCTCAATTCATACAGGAAGTCTGCATCATAATCCTTTAACTGTCTAAGGATCAGTCTCTTAGTCTCTAGTTGTGGAAAAGGGTCAAATTTTGGCTCCATCATACTTTAACTTAGAAGAAAGGTAGGGAGAATCGTAAATATTCTATGATCTCACAGCGAATCTTGAGCTATATCCGTTCTATAACCAGCTAATGTTTTTTACCAAAATAGAATTTGAAATAATTGGTGCTAGCGGTTTCCAAATCAGATTTTATTGTATTTTTAGGCTTCTTCAGTAATGAAGAATCATAAACCAAAAATGTAAGTCCTGCTAGAGATAGCAGGATTTTTTTTGCCTATGCTTGACCTAAAAGAACTATGGAATGGAGATCTGCTAAGAATTATATCTAGCAATCAGATAGGCACTTTTGAAGGTATCAGTGGAACAAAAGCCAAAATAAAAGTAGGTGCTTCTATCATTACCATAGCCGCTGATGACCTAGAAAAACATGAAATCAAAGAGACTCCCCAAACCTTCTTTCTAGATGAGGATAAAAAGACTAAATCTACTGACTTCCATCTCTTCAGTCCTGAGCTGGACTTGCATATAGAAAAACTAGCTCCGCACATGAGAAATATGTTGCCTGCCAGAATTCTATCCTATCAGATGGAAGCTTTAGATAACTACTTTCAGCAGGCCGAGCTTAAGAGCTCTAGGATACTAACCATTATACATGGCAAAGGCAAAGGCGTTCTAAAGTCTGAAGTGAAACATTACCTAGCAGGGAAAAAATCAGTCAAATTGATGTTTGAGGTCCATGATGGTGGAGCACTAGAGGTACATCTCTATTAAGTTTAAGCATAAGTTTAAGTTCGAACTTTCTTAAACTTAACCTTAGTCTTAAACTTATACTCACAAGGTTAGCGCATCACCTTTACGAAGGCATTCAGTAGGAGATTGGACTCTGAATTTAGTAATCTATCTAGTGACTTATCAGCAGCAGAGGATATCATGCTGAGGTCGTTGACCACTTTTTTGAATTCTAGGGAATATGGACAGTCGGCCTCAGTTTGCGAGATGTCTTTAATCATAGAAAGCATGGGAGCCAATTCTTTTTCCTTTCTCTTTTTTAGGGTTTTTCGAAAGACATTCCAAAAGTCTTTTTCTCCTTTGTAGAAGTCTTTTCTTTCTCCTGGCTTAGAAGATCTATACACAAGTCCCCAATCCATTAGACCCCTAAGATTCATGTTGGCATTACCTCTAGAAATCTGCAGGTCTTCCATTATTTCTTCTGCACTCAAGGCTTCCGGGCTGATGAGCAAAAGCGCATGTATATGTCCCATCGTCCTACATATGCCCCAGTTGCAGCCTAATTCTCCCCAGGTGGATATAAATTGTTGTTTTGCTTCAGAAAATTCCATTGAATACTTGGTAGATAGTCCTAATGCAGCAGAACAGAGATTGTTTAAATTTCGCCCTCATCCTTCTTCTTTAGAATGAATCTAATTAAGCAAGCTCGCCTAAATGTCTAAGCTTCATAGTCTCATAGATCATAGTCTCATGGAGGAATTACATGATTTACCTGTTATAGTCAGGTCTCTAAAACGCTAGCTTTTGTTTAAATTAAGATTTACGCTATGTACTGTTTAGTTTCCCACATCGAACTTCTGAACCTTTCCTATAATTCCATCTGGCCTAAGAGGCTTGACTGGTCTAGAGGGAAACTTTAGTGAATCTACAAGGTCAGCGTTTAGCATTTTGTATACTATGGAATCTACATGAGCTTCTGCATCGCTAAGCGCTTCTGCTTTACAATCATTGTCTTTTTGTCTGATATGCTCTGCGATTCTAGCATCTAAGATTTCTTTTATGAGATGATCACCGTCTGGCAAGTCTGGGCTGCAAGACACTAGCGAGAGGAGAGCTATGAGATGGAGCAACTTCACTTAGCTATCAGTTTTTTCATTTCTTCTATGCGGGCTGGGATGAGGGAATCTAGGGCAGCCTGATAATAATCATCATAGTTTACCTTACAGATGCTGTCTCTTTTCTTACTGAGCTTTTTGACATCTACACGAAAAGTAGAATCTGCCTTGCGCTTGCATTCCTTTTTGTATTCTAGTAACTCGTACTCACCACAAGCGAAAGTGCACAAGACGAGCAGGAAATAGCAAAGAGCCTTGAAAGGTTTCTTATACATCCAGCACTTTTCTTTTCAACTCGAAATTCTGACCTAAGTATACTTTCCTCACTGTCTCATTTTCAGCAAGCTCTTCTGCGGTACCTGCCATCAATATTTTTCCTTCGAACATGAGATAGGCTCTATCGGTAATGGAAAGCGTTTCCTGCACATTGTGATCCGTAATGAGGATACCGATATTCTTTTTCTTTAGTCTGGCGACGATATACTGAATGTCTTCTACAGCTATAGGATCTATACCGGCAAAGGGTTCGTCTAGCAAAATAAATTTAGGCGAAGAGGCTAGCGCACGTGCTATCTCTGTCCTCCTCCGCTCCCCTCCCGAAAGCGAATCTCCGACATTCTTTCTCACTTTCTCTAAGCCAAATTCTTCTATAAGTTCTTCCAGCTTGGCTTTTTGCTCTGTCTTATTTAACGGCATCAGCTCTAGTATCGCCATGATGTTATCCTCTACAGTCAACTTTCTAAAAACCGAAGGCTCTTGTGGCAAATAGCCTATACCCTTCCTTGCCCGCTTATACATGGGCAAACTCGTAATCTCTAAGTCATCTATAAAGACCTTCCCAGAGTCTGGCCTAACAAAGCCTACAGTCATATAGAAAGTCGTCGTCTTCCCTGCACCATTAGGCCCTAGCAAGCCGACTATCTCCCCTTGACCTACGGTGATACTTACCTGGTCCACCACGGTTCTAAGACCGTAACTCTTGACTAGATCAATCGCTTTAAGTTCCATAGAATAATTCTGTTAAGTCCACGTCTGCTTCTAAGTCCCAGCCCGCTTTTAATTTTTCTAAAGTCAGCTCTTCTATTTGCTCTGGCCTTCTTCTTTCTCTGATACTACCTGAAGACCAGCGCCCATCCCCATTTTTATCTTGGGTTATCTTCAGACTATAATCCCCTCCTTGCATTTTAGATAAAGATATCTCTTGCTGCTCTACTATCGTATATTCTGCTATTAGTTTATCTTTAGATAACACCTCTATCAGATAAGGCAGGCTGTCTTCTTTTATGATTGTCAACTTTATATTTCCCAAGGTCTCTCTATCTATGGTTCTTAGAATGAGGCCTAGGCTATCTTTATTGTCTTGTCCGTACCAATCAGTGACAGCAGCAGAATCAATCCGAATATCATACTGCTGAGCCGAGCTAAGTTCTGCCTGCATCCATAATTGCTTTCCCTGCACTCCATAGCTCGTTATAGGATAAGTCATACTGGTATCCTGAATACTAATCTTAGTCGTATCTATTTCTGATAGCGGCTTATTCCAGTCTATAAATATGGTATCTTCTTTGTCCTGGGTTAATTGTCTCGATTCACAAAATAGTTGCATCTTCTCCATAGATTTCTTGGCAGCTTTAAAGTGAAACGTATCTCTTCCTTGAGGGTATACGGCCACGACCTTGGCTGAATCTATATCCAAATCATCATGCCATAGATAAAAAGTATCCTTTCGAGGTTCTAGGAAATAACGTCGGTCAGTGCTGTCCATAAAAGACATGGTCATCTTTTCGGGCATGGGTAGATAAACAATCTTAACTAACCCCTGGGTTCGTTGCCTCGCGTCTAATAAGCGCGGCTCATCTTCTTCATCAAAAAGTTCTAAAACGATATTAGATAAAGAGTCTATTTCGTTTAGAATCAAAAAAGAATCTAGATAGGCAACCTGTTCAGTTTGCTGGTCATAAGTATAGCTGACATTCTCATCCATCAAAGCAAAAATCTGAAAGGTATCTTCCCTTAAATTTTGTAATTCAAAAGAACCCTCTTTATCTGTACGTGTCAGATACAAAGGCTTGATGGTTTCAAAGCAGGTATCCGATAGATTATCATACAAGCAAATGACAACATCACTTACACCTTTACCAGTCATCGCATCTTTGACCATACCATTGATAGACAACTGATCTATCTCATCACCTGTAGAGAAAAGAAAAGTATAATTTTCCAGTTCGTTCCCTGCTGTGAGATCTTTGATAGCTTTTCCAAAATTGATCTGATAAGTAGTATTCTCTTTTAGGACTTCGTTTTCATTAAATTCTACCTTGACCGTCTTTCCTCTATCTGAGATTTTTAATGGATAATCTAAAGGCGGTGATACAAAGATTTCTTTGACTGGATTACTGACCGTTACCCATTCATTAAACTGCAGCTCGATAGCTCTGTCTGTAAAGCGGGTTTGCATATTAGGAGTAGAACCTTCAGTCATTACTTCTGGAGCATCTTCATCTTCGTCACCACCTTCAGGTCTCCCTAGCTGGGCACAAGACATACCTATGAGGATAATCATAAGACTGAACACTATATGTACCTTCCACTGCTTCATCTGACTACAAGTAAACTGAAAATTACGATACTTTCTTATTGAGTGGATGAAAATTCATGATAGTATCTCTGAGAAACTTTGTATCTATATGTGTATATATCTCTGTAGTCGTAATAGACTCATGTCCTAGCATATCTTGTACCGCTCTGAGATCAGCTCCTCTCTCTACCAGATGTGTCGCAAAAGAATGCCTAAAAGTATGCGGGCTCACCTTTTTCTCTATGCCAGTCTTTGCGGCGAGGTCCTTGATAATATTGAAAATCATTACTCTAGACAGGGAGCTGCCTCGCCTATTGAGATAGAGAAAGTCTTCGTAGCCAGGCTTTATTTTTAAGGTTGCCCGATAATGTTCCATATAGTATAAGTTCTGAGCGATGGCCTCTGCGCCCATAGGTACTATTCTCTCCTTGTTTCCCTTACCAGTGACTTTGATGTATTCTTCTGGGTGGTAGAACTCTGAGATTTTGAGATTGATCAGTTCTGAAACTCTGAGTCCGCATGCGTAAAGGGTTTCTAGCATGGCTCTGTTACGATGGCCTTGTGGTTGGCTAAGATCTATGGCGTCTAGCATCTTGGCGATTTCTTCATAAGCGAGTACCGCTGGAATTTTTCTGCCGAGCTTAGGCCCTTCTAACAGTCTAGTAGGATCTGCATCTAGTAAGTTTTCCACTAATAGATATTTATAAAAGGCTCTTACGCCTGACAATATTCTTGCCTGTGATCTTTCGCCGAGGCCTAGCTCATAGATGTATTGTATAAAGGCCGCAACATCTTCATGCACGAGTGCTAGTGGCCCTTTATTTATAGCTTTGATTTTGAGAAACTCTACCAGCTTTGTTATGTCTCTGACATAGGCAGCAATAGAGTTCTCTGAGAGTGCTCTTTCTAAAACCAAATATGCTCTAAATCCCTTTATGGAAGAATTCCAATCCATCGGTGCAAAGGTAAGGGGTTTTGGGGAGGGGTGGGTGGTAAAACCTTTAGCAGAGATAGAACCTTCTGCTATTCAGTAAATCATTATAGATCGTAGAATTACATTTACTATCTTTCATGTGAGTAGACCTATAATCAGATAAGGAAGGGCCGTTTAATCTTCAGCTCTAGTACTATGAATCTTTTTCGCTTTTTTTCATTGATAAATAAGCTCGCAAAAAATCTAGATGTTTAAAGGAATTTTTACTTCACTGCGCTTCGTAAAGCCATAGTACCTCTAATCCGCACTATCCATTATACTTTTTCATTAGCTCAAAGTGGTGTTCTGTGTGATAGGCTGTGAACAGTACAAATTCTCTGAAGTTCATTCTTCCTATGAGTGGATGCGGGATGACATACTTAGTAAGATTCTTTTCTGAAGTCTTTGAGATGAATTTTTGCATTGTTTGCTTTTCCTCTAGAAACCAGGCTGTGATTCTGGCTCTATCATCAGATGTAATATTTTGTGGGGAATATTCCTTGGGTGCTTTGATGACTGTTTCTTTTAATACCTTATTATACTTGGTTTTTATTTCTTGGTAAGTTTTTTCTGGTCTATTCATTTTGCCAAACTTATAACGTAGAAACAGTTTGGGTAGATTCATGCCTTTGTTGACGGCACGGGTTGTTTTTCTAAGATGCTCAAGGTGTTCTCCATTGCTCCACTTGCCTACAACTTTTTGCATAGCGAATTCATTATCGGGCCTGCTATCCAGCCATGAAACTAGACTGTCAAATTTCTCGTCCAATAAGCTTACAAGTTCATTTTTTTGCATCAACTGAATTTTTATGGTTACTTTTAGTTACTAGATTCTCAATTGTAAGTAAAGATAGACTCTGAAAAGCAGCTATACAAGAACTTACCCAAATAGAACCCAGTAACATGGCAGTAACTAATACTGATAATCAGCAACTTAAGCTCAAAAATAAATTGAGGAAAATATACAAGCTCTCCTTAGATTGCCCAATGGATGCAGGCTGTCCTATAAAAGGCGTCCTAGCACCTTCTGTAGATAAGTGGAGTATCTTCTGCATCTATAACCTCGCATATAATGAAGTCTTACGTTTTAATGAGCTGAAAGCATTTATACCGGGCATCTCTCCGCGCATGCTTTCTGTAACTCTAAAAAAGTTAGAAAAATCTCATTTGGTCCAACGTAAAATATATGCTGAAGTGCCCCCGAAAGTAGAATATCGGCTGACCAAATTTGGCATGGAGTTTTCGGAAAAACTAGTCGAACTTAACTTATGGTTGTTCAATAAAGCACCTAAATAATATGCAACGAGTAAAATCTATTATACTCTTCAGTTGTATTTTCTACACAGTTGCCTGCGCTCCAAAACCAACAAACTCCAATAACAACTCTACAAATAAATCTGAGACAAACCCAGTAGCAACCCAAGCAAAAGAGCAACAGATTGCAGAGTATATCCGCAATATAATTCAAGACAAAAATGAAAACTTCTAGATGGGTACAAATGGTTATGGCATAGCCAGCCACGCTACAGCCTATGCTTAACAGCGGTTCATGTGTCGACTCGGAAAGACTTTATATAAATCTATCAATTCTAATTCTTCTAATTCAATTTTAGATTCAGTTAGAATTTTGATAATATGGATGTTATAATGAAAATAAATAGGCAAACTGAAGTCCTTTTATATATCTTGTAATAACAATTTCCATTATGAAACCTTCAATGTTTTTCATTCTAGTTTGTATATGTTGTACAACTATTTTTTTCAGTTGTAGTGAAAATATTGTCACAGATCCAGAAGATACAGACCTACCTCCTACAGTATTAGATTCTATCCCTCACTATTTTGTAATCAATGGTCGTACTCATATAAGCACAAACTATGATCATTCAGGTAGAATGTCTGCTCTTGCTTACTATCTAAATGAAGGTGGTTTCAATAGCTACCATCCGTACGATACTGTAAGTCTGACTTATGATAGCATGGACAGAGTGATAAGTTCTACCGTAAAAAAAGATGGTTGGGGAAATGAAATTATAGCAGACTACTATTATAGTAATGACAGATTAGACTCTATTATTTCTACACAATTCGGCGAAGGCGAAGAAGCATTTTATTTATACTATGAAGAAAATTTTGGCCTTCCTACTAGTACTGAATATTATAGTTATGAAGAGAATTGGGAAGAACTACTTAGATCTGAAGTCACTAATATTACACGTCTAGATGATAGAGTAGTCAGAGATGTGACTATTATTCATAACACCAATGATACTATATCATACTCCACGGAAACTATATTTGACGACAAAGAAAACTTCTGGCCTATACGCAGTGTTAAGCCAAACTCCAAAAGCACTTGTTATGTGTATAAAAACCAGCATAATGTCATAGAATATATTGTGACGGAAAAAAAAGGAAAATCATATCTGAATTCCTTCACTTCAGAATTTGAATTCTTGCCAAATGGTCGACCTGAAAGAGAGATCAGAACCTACGATGAAGAAATAGTAAATATAGATTTTTATTATAAAAACTAAATTTGTAAATAAGAGCTTGGGTAGTTCATAGAAATCTCATCTCTTATCGCTTACACCTTGTTTGTCTCAGATCCGCAGAGCTACTTCTTTCCTACTTCGCTAATCCACCCATCCACTATCCTTTCCAAAGTCATTAGAGGTATGGAACCATTAGCAAGTACGAGATCGTGAAAATTTTTTAAATCAAACTTCTCTCCCAAATTGTCTTCTGCCCTTTTCCGCAACTCTCGTATCTTAAGCTCCCCTATCTTATAACTCACTGCCTGCCCAGGCCAACCGATGTATCTGTCTATCTCTGTATTAATCTCATGTAATGACAGGGAAGTATTTTCTATCATATAGTCCATAGCCTCCTGCCTTGTCATTCCAAAATAATGCATCCCAGGATCCACCACTAATCTGCAGGCACGCCACATCTCATACGTCAACCTCCCGAAATCATCATACGGTGTCGTATACATTCCTGCTTCCTTTCCTAGATATTCAGAGTACAGACCCCAGCCTTCTCCATAGGCACTGAGATACTGAGTTGTTCTGAACTTTGGCAGATCTTCTAGTTCTTCTGCAAGACTAATCTGTAAGTGATGTCCAGGCACTGCCTCGTGTAAAGTGAGCGCCGCCAGCACATAGGTAGGTCTAGCGGGAAGATTATAAGTGTTGACCCAGTACTGCCCACAGCGGCCATCCTCTAGCGAACCACCAGAGTATCTACCTGTCGTGTAAGTCGGGGCTATATCCGCAGGCACAGGTTTTACAGTAAAGGGTAAGCGATAGAGCTTATTAAAATAGCGTGGCAAAATTTCTTGCGCTTTCATGGATAGCCATGCCGCTTGGTTAAGTAAATCTTGCGGTGTCTCGGCATAGAACTGTGGATCTTCACGTAAGAACTTTATGAAATCAGCAAAGCTCCCATCAAAACCCAAATCATCTATGATGGTCTGCATCTCTGCCTTTATACGTGCTACTTCCCTCTTACCTGTATCATAGACTTCCTGAGGAGTCATGTCTAGTGTAGTAAAATACTTTACGCGTTGCTCATAGAAGTCTTTCCCATCCATATTATTATGCACTCCTACCTGCTCGTAGGTTCTAGGCAAATATTCCTGCTCTAAAAAGTTCTCTAGTTTCTTCAGCCATGGCAGCAACTCTACTGTGAGTAATTTCTCCGCCTCTAGTTTATACTTAGCATTTACTTTTTCTCCTTCGAATGGTGCCATGAGAAATGCAGCTCTGTCAGCTACCGCCGCTCTCAATATTTCTAGACAATTATTAACTACTAGTTTAGGCATGACCTTGGTTTTCTCTAGGCCGCGCTCCATCCAGAATATCCTATTATCTATATAATTCTTCGTATCCCTTATCTTATTGAGATAAGAAGTTGCAGCAGCATCATCTTTCAGCTTTAGATTTCTAGTGGCATAGATCATTCCTGTAATAAATCCTCCTTCAGCATTCAGTGGAAACATGTAGGTCTCAAAATCTAAGCGCGCTTTGTTATCTGATACAATAAGTTCCAGCAACTCATAATTAATTAAGTCTTGTCCATCTAAGGAGTCTTCCTCTATCTTAGCTAATTCAGTCAGAAACCGGACATAGGTTTTGTACTCAGATTCTATTTCTTTCTCAGCCAAGGCAGGCCATCTCTCTTTGGCTTTTTCTTTTTCTTGTTCCAGATAAGCTTCGTAATCTGATATGATACTCGCTAGGTCTAGGTTTTGTGGGTAGGCTACTATTGTAATAAAGCAGAGGAGTACCGTGGAGATGATTTGGGAGTGCATGGTTTTGGTTTTTGTTTGTAGTGGAAGATAGTATTTATCTTTTAAAATTTAATTGGTTGAATGAAATCCAAATATAATTTACCTTTTGTCTGAAACAGGATTTTTAAGATCTATAAGATTGCAGGATTTATCCTCCTTTTCATTTTGACCTAGGAACGAGTGGGGAAATCTTCCGTCTTGCCTATCTTATTTTATATTCAGCGTAGGTTGAAGCAAAGCAATGAGCTGGGCCATCTACGTTGCTTGATTAATCATGATTCTGTTTTGATGGCTGGGTGATCTGCTTCCCACTTCTTCCTTTTGTCT
>CALLAE010000083.1 GCA_938002665.1 uncultured Saprospiraceae bacterium
CCACTGACTAGTGGTCTAGATCTTAAAGCGACTACCGCCGCTTATGGACACAAGTATATATTCTTATACCTAGGGGGCTTTATAATAGCCATCACTATAGAGAAGTGGGAGCTACATCGTCGCATCGCACTTAATATTATAAATCTGATAGGAACTGGAGTATCAAAGATAATTCTAGGCTTTATGCTTGCCACTGCATTTATGTCCATGTGGATTTCTAATACCGCCACTGCTGTCATGATGTTACCTATCGGGATGGCCATAATTTCTCAGCTCAAAGATCACCCTGCCACTCCACAGAACGAGCAAAGTGTCTTCGGTAAAGCGATGATGCTGGCGATTGCATATGCTGCCTCTATCGGAGGTATGGCTACTCTTATCGGCACCCCTCCTAATCTGGTGCTGGCAGGTGTCGTGCAAGAATTGTATGGCATAGAGTTGAGCTTTGCGCAATGGTTTAAGTTTGGCTTACCCATTTCAATTTTGCTGCTGGGTATCTGTTGGGTCTATCTGACTAGGTTTGCTTTTAAATTTGAGATTGAGGAATTTCCTGGCGGGCGAAAAGAAATAAAAAAGCAGCTGCTCAGCTTAGGCAAGATGGGTTACGAAGAAAAAGTAGTCGCAGCCATCTTTGCTATCACTGCACTCTTATGGATCTTAAGATCGAGAGGTTTTATGAAAAGTTTGATACCGCAACTGGATGATACCATTATAGCCATAGCGGCTGCTCTCTGCTTGTTTTTGGTTCCCGCAAAAAATAAAAAAGGCAACCTTGTAAGCTGGGAAGAAGCAGTCAAGCTGCCTTGGGGAATTATTATTCTTTTTGGTGGCGGGATGGCACTTGCGGCTGGCTTTAAGAGTAGTGGGCTGGCATTGTGGATAGGAGGGCTATTTGTCAGTTTTAAAGCTTTGCCAGTTTTCTTACTTGTACTCATTCTTATTATAAGCGTTAATTTTCTGACAGAGATCACTTCTAATCTGGCAACCACTGCCATGCTACTACCTATCCTTGCACCGATAGCACTGGCAATAGAAGTACATCCATTTTTGCTACTTGTGGCAGCTACAGTAGCAGCTTCTTGTGCCTATATGCTACCTGTCGCCACCCCACCCAATGCCGTCGTCTTTGGTTCAGGCTATCTTAAAATCACAGATATGGTCAGAACTGGTATCTGGATGAATGTTATCTCGATTGTGCTCCTGACGATGATCGTCTACTTTGTTTTGCCTATGCTCTGGGGTTTTGATTACTCCATATTTCCTGAGGCATGGCGTTAAGAAAAATATAGCCTTGCTTAAATATCTGTTAAGCCTAATATTCTTAGCTTGATAAATTCTAACTTAGAATAACAATCTATGGATATGAAAAACAAACTCTACTTAATATTCTTTGTGGTTCTAATTTCAGCAAGTTCTTGCTCAAGAAAAGTACTCATACAAGAAGCCTACTATCTTGAAAACGAATCACAAGAACTGAGCAAGGACAGAGTAGATATCAAAACTTTCTTTGCCGGCGATGATGGTGTAAACATTACTTTTCAGATTGACATAGATAACAGATCAGAGTCTCCAGTAGTACTTTCTGAAAGAGATATACAGTTAGAGCTGAAATATAAAGGCAGGAGAAGAGATATATTGACTCCCATCAGAAAAGCAGACCTGATTCAAAACTTGATGTATGAGGAAGAAAGACTGGAAAGTGAAAAGAAAGCAGATACTGCAGCCAATATTATACTTTCTGGCGTCGGCATACTAGGCGGTATTGTAGCAGGTGGATCACCTGCGGAAACTATCATTTATGGCTCAGGCAGTGCTGCCGACATCGTGACCAGAAGAAATGAATACAATACTGCTCAAGGCTCCATAGAAGAACGCATCGCTTACATTGAAAAATACACCTTAGATGAAACGACCATACAACCTGGAAGTCAAGCCACTTATGATATCCACTTTGATAGAGTAATGGCCAACTGTTTTTCTGAGCTTGTCGTATTCTATGGTGATGCAGATCATAGATCTGAGTATGAATTAGAAGTGCAAACTGTAAAGGTTAGAAGATAGCATTCTTTGTTGTCAAGCAATAAGGGGTAATCGAGAGAAACATTTTCCTTAGAGCCAAGTGTATCTTGATTAGAGAAAAATTACAAATCACAAAATCAACAAACCAATTTCCCGAAGCGACTCTAGCTCTGCTTCATACCAAAAAAGCGTAAAGTCTTCTAGGCCCTTTTCTTCATAACCATTCTGCACAGCTGCATAGCTCAGCACTTCATCAGACAGTGGATTAGCTTTTTGCAAAAGCTCTTCTAACCATTTGCCTTTCGCTCGAGTGGTCTCTAACTGATATGTTTTGGACTTGCTTTCTATAATTAGAATCGATTTGTCTTTCTCTTCTTCTTTCAGATAACTAGGTCCTCCTATCCACACCACTCTATTCTCTGGACGGGGTTGCTTCCTGTCAGGAAATGATAAATAGCTACTTATAAGATCCTTTGGATGTGAACTGTCCGGCACCTCATGCTCAAACCAATTCTGCAACGGATGATCAAGACAGACACCGTGCATATAGTTGTACAATGATTTTTTAAGACCAGCGCTATACAACCCATGGTCGGCACCTGTAGGATCAAGATGCTCCAAATCATTATTGGCAAAACTTCCTTCCGCTTCTGTCACTTTACTTACAGAAAATTTTTCTGGATACAGCCCTACAGGACTATGGGCCGTCATGGCAAAGCGATGCCAAAAAGCAGACTGCAGTACTCCCTCTTCGAACATCTGCCGTACGACTTCCAGAGAGTCAATGGTCTCCTGTGCCGTCTGTGTGGGGAAGCCATACATCAGATAAGCATGGACCATGATCCCTGCTCTAGTAAAATTATTATTGACCTTGGTTACTTGTTCTACTGTGACACCTTTAGCAATGAGCTGGAGCAATCTATCTGAGGCTACTTCTAGGCCTCCAGAAACAGCCACACAGCCAGACGCTGCTAGCACTCTGCACAGATCATAACTAAAACTCTTTTCGAAACGAATATTGGTCCACCAGGTCACAACTAATTCTCGGCGTAGAATTTCTAGTGCTACAGCTTTCATCAGTGCGGGCGGGGCGGCTTCATCTACAAAGTGAAAACCGCGTTCTCCTGTCTGCGCTATGAGTTCTTCCATCCTATCTACCAGCAGTTCGGCGGAGCTGCTTTCGTAGTTCTTGATATAGTCCAGAGAGATATCACAAAAAGTACACTTACCCCAGTAACAGCCATGCGCCATGGTCAGCTTATTCCATCGGCCATCACTCCATAGACGGTGCATGGGGTTGGTGAGTTGGATGACGGAGAGATATTGCTTAAGCGGCAGGCCTGCATAACAAGGGGTGCCTACTTTAGCTTGCTTGACATCGGCTTCTAGACTTCCATTATGATAACATACTGCACCTGCAACTAAAGAGAAGGTTCTTTTGAGAAAGTCTATTTCTCTCTTGCCTTCCAGATATTCTAATAGATTTCTCAATGGGGTCTCGCCATCATCTAAGGTTACAAAATCTACATACTGAAAGAGCAAAGGCTCTTTTACAGAACGCAATTCAGTATTGGGATAACCACCTCCCATGACTATTTTGATCTGCGGATGATGTTGCTTGAGCCACTGCCCACATTTTAGAGCCGCAAAGAGATTACCTGGAAAAGGAACAGACAAACAGATGAGCTTGGGCTGAAAGTCAAGAATCTTTTCTTCCAAAAGCTCTAGCATTAGCTTGCAGACATAGCTATCTTCTTTTTGTAATTCCAGCTGCAGTTCGTCAAAAGATGTGGCTGACATACTTATCCGTTCTGCATACCTGCTAAAACCAAAATGCGGATCTACTTCTGCTCTTATAAAATCTCCTAAGTCTTCTAGATACAGCGTCGCTAAATACCGCGCCTTATCTCTGATCCCCATAGTCCCGAAAGCCCATTCCGTCTCTCCGACTTGTTTAAATTTAGAGGCCTCTGGTAGAAACTGTCTCTCGCAGATGAGATGTGCTAAGGTAGGGTCTTCATTTTGAAGAAATTTTATTACGCTAGCTATGCTGCTGATGTATTTGTTACTCAGCCTATATATACGTTCAGAATTGCTAGAACTAAATTCATGAGTTGACAATGAGTCGAACATCCTCTCTAACTCCTTTGGGGAAAATAAGCGCAGTATCGTCTCTATGCCTAAGTCTAGTTGACTACAGGGGTGATTAATTGTCTTGAGGTAGCCTTTGATATAGGCGGTCGCAGGGTAAGGGGTATTGAGCTGGGTGAAAGGTGGAGTGATGAGGAGTATGCTCACTAGTAAGGTATATTTTGTGTCATACTATAATTCATAATACATGCACAAGCCATCTATATTAGGCAAGGTGATTGTTTCCTTATAAGTCATCCCTAGCTTATTGAGTAATTTTTGGGATGGGATGTTTTCTTCAGCAGTTATCGCGCAAATATCCGTTATCGCTAATTTTTTTTCTGCATAAGCCAACACAGCAGTGGCAGCTTCAGAGCCATAGCCGTTTCCACAATAGTCTTCTAAGAATGCAAAACCCAAATCTTTTTTATCCAAGCCCTCTCTTTCAAACAATCCACATTGCCCTACAATCTTTTTCTCTGCATCATCCTTCCGCACGATGACAAAAAAAGTTTGTTGACCTGTTTTTTCTATATGTGCTAAAATCTTATCAGCAATATACGTTCTGGCTTCTTCTAAGGAGCGGATGTTTCTATCACCTATAAATTGTAACCAACCTGGGTCATTCAGTTGAGCTAGGATGTAAGCATTATCATCTAAGGTAATCGGACGCAGTAGGAGTCTTGTTGTTTCTAAGACTATGGTCTCTTTCATACTTAAAGATAAAAGGCTGGAACCATCTTAAGTGATTCCAGCCTCTATATTTTTAGAGCTTAAACTCTATGCCTTGCGCAAGAGGTAAGTCCTTACTATAATTTATAGTATTAGTCTGTCGTCTCATATAAGCTTTCCATGCGTCTGAACCAGACTCTCTTCCGCCGCCTGTTTCTTTCTCTCCACCGAAGGCACCTCCTATCTCTGCGCCAGATGTCCCTATATTGACATTGGCGATACCACAGTCAGAACCAGCCGCAGAAAGGAATAATTCTGCCTCTCTCAAGTTAGTTGTCATAATTGCAGAAGATAGTCCTTGCGGTACATTGTTCTGTATCTTAATCGCATTATTTAGAGATCCTTTGTACTTCATGATATAGAGAATAGGTGCAAAAGTTTCATGCTGCACAATCTTGAAGTTTGGCTTTACCTCTGCGACACAAGGTTTCACATAACAACCACTAGAATATTTTTTACCCTTCAGTACTTTACCTTCTATAAAGAAGTTTGCGCCTTCCTCTTTTGCTTTGGCAATTGTTTCCTCATACGCTGCCACTGCATCAGTATCGATAAGAGGACCTACGTGCATTTTCGGATTAAGTGGATCACCTATTTTCAATTGTCCATAGGCTTTTATCAAGATGTTCTTCACCTTGTTATAGACTTTATCATGTACTATCAGTCTTCTCGTAGAAGTACAACGCTGACCACAGGTTCCTACTGCTCCAAAGACTGCTCCTGAAAGCACTAAGTTAAGATCTGCATCAGGTGTAATAATTATTGCATTATTGCCTCCTAACTCTAATAGTGTTTTCCCTAATCTAGCAGATACAGTAGCCCCTACTATCTTACCCATTCTCGTACTGCCTGTCGCAGAAACAAGAGCCACATCCGTATCCAGCGTCATGTACTCTCCTACTTTATAATCTCCAGACACAATACAACTGATACCTTCGGGTGCTTTATTTGCTTTGAGGACATCCTTTAGAATGTTCTGGCAAGCCACAGCACAAAGCGGTGCCTTCTCACTACCCTTCCATACACATACATCTCCACAGACAAGAGCTATCATTGAGTTCCATGCCCATACTGCAACTGGGAAATTAAAAGCAGAAATAATTCCTACAATACCTAAAGGATGCCACTGCTCGTACATTCTGTGATAAGGTCTTTCACTGTGCATGCTCAAGCCATATAATTGTCTAGACAATCCGACTGCAAAATCACAGATATCTATCATCTCCTGCACTTCACCCCAGCCCTCCTGAAGAGACTTACCCATCTCATATGATACCAATCTTCCTAGAGCATCTTTGTTTTCTCTAAGTGCATTACCATACTGTCTTACGATCTCACCTCTCTTAGGTGCTGGTATTTCTCTCCACTCTAGAAAAGCTTTCTGTGCTGTCTTAATGACTTTATTATAATCTGCTCTGGTCGTAGTTGTAACACTACCTATCAGCTTACCATCTACCGGTGAGTAAGACTTGATCAAATCTGAATTCCCCTTCCATAATTTCAATCCTGTGGAAGTTCCATCATTGACTTTATTCAAGCCTAGTTTTTTTAGTACTGCGCTATTCATAGTTTCATTTTTTATTAAGTCGCAAAGGTAGTCATTTCAGAAGGTTTGATATCCTTACAGGTTGGGACAGAACTCTAGAAAACTTGAATCATCAAGTCCAATTAAGGTCCAATTCAGTTTATATATAATTGATTACTAATATATTAGGCGTAATTAAGGGCTATATAGGCTTGGAAAAACCTGTATTTACTAATCCTTTGGATAACCTAGTCCCCTTTTATTTGGTAATTTCAAATGGCACTATCTGTCAAATTCGAAGTGGAAATACCGTATAATAGATACAAATAGTGAAATCAATAATATGAAACCAAATTCTCTCCTGATAACCATCAGCATATCTTCAGTCAACACAAAAAGGTTATTATCCTCTGATGCATAATGGCCAACAGATAAAATACAAAATGGAAATACCTGTTGGCTTTTGGTTGGAATAGATAGGCTAAGCTTCCTTCCTACCTTCCTATCAATAAAAGCCCAAGCGCAATAAGCGCAGGCAATGCTTGCACAAAAAATATTTTTCTATCAGCAGTGGCGGCACCATATATCCCGGCGACGGCCACACAACTCAAGAAAAACATCATAACATTATTTTTCCAATCTGTATCTACGATAAAGAAAGTCCAAATAAGGCCAGCTGCCAAAAAACCATTATACAATCCTTGGTTAGCAGCAAGTACTTTAGTTTGCCCAAACAATTCCCGTGGAAATTTACTGAACACCTTTCTGCCTCTAGTTTCCCAAGCAAACATTTCGAACCACATAATATAGATGTGGAAGAGAGCGATTATTGCGACGAGTATTGAAATGAGGAGTTCCATGTATAATTTTTTTATGTCTAGCACAGTCGAGATAACTTGTGCAAAATGCGAGTACTCTACTGACTAGAATACACTTTAAAATACAAAGATCTTTCCACAAGGTCGTGATGAACAAGCAAAATTTTGAACGGTAGGTGCAGGTTGTTTTGCTTCAGGTAGCTTTAAAAGCTGCATCTCTAAACTAAGACCCTTCGGATTCTTGGAGCCTTTGCAGAGGAAATTCTCCTATTATTTCAGAAGCCAACATTGACGAATATGATAGAGGAAACACAACAAAAATTGATTAGTCCGTTTTCAATCAGAAAACTAATCTACTAAACATATACTACCGTATTCAATTTTCTCTTCATCTAAAAAGCTATAGATAATCTTATATGTATAGATACCTCCTTCTGCTTTTGAATTACCAATTTCTCCTTTCCAACTGTTCTCAATGTCAGTGCTTTCAAAAACAAAATTACCCCATCGATCATATATCACAAGCTTATATTCTTTGAGCCCGCAATTACTATTTAGAGAAAATGTGTTATCCTCCATTACTAGTCTAGGACTAAAAGAATTTGGTATATATAGCTTACAACCACAATCCTCAGCTGTTACAGTAAACGCTTCACGGTAAGTTCCACATTCATCTGTAATGTCTACCCAATAATTACCAGGAAAATTTATTTCTTTGACATTATCACCTAAACCATCATTCCATTCCAGCTCACTAGAAACATCACTTAAATCAACAGTGTAAAAAGAATCTTCACTCCCTAAGCACAAAGTACTATCATCTATCGTCACCTGATTCTCGTCTTTATAAAGACAAATCCCGTCCAATCCCATATAAGACCATTTAACTGTAGGCTCAAATAATACTTGTGCTTGAGCCTGATTTGCAACAAAAGAAAAACATGCAGTTTCCCAAGTGTATGGTGTTGTATCAATAGAAGTTTCAAATCTCAGGCTATCACCAATCATAACAGCGATTCCAGAGTTTTCCAAAAACTCTCTAGGGAGTGAATTTAAAATTCCATGGGTTACATATTCAAATTCCAAGATGTATCGCGTACCGATTTCCAAATTCACAGGCTGATACATCTTCTCTGGTGCAGCCAAATTTTGCCAAGTACCACCATCTGTAGATTCTTCCAATGCTCCTGACCAACTCAAGTCACCGGGAAGCTCAAAGCCGAATGAATTAATATCTGGATCACCATCTAATTGAAGCCAACCTTCTGCAATAGTTGCCCAAGTCACTTGACCATTTATTGATCCATTCTTGAAAAGATTATCATTGCATTGAGACAGTGGACCACTCTGTATACACAATGCTGACAGAGCAAAACTGAGTAGGAAGGTCGCTTCCTTCCTACTCATTAAGCTAAAGCTACTCAACAGTAACATTTATTAAATTGTTATTCTCGACTTCGTTTATCCAATGAAGATACTCTGTTTGGGTTACCAAAGGATATGTGAAATTTACAGTTAATTCTAGATCAATTATACCTAGACCATATCCATCCAGAGTATTAGTTTCCCAATCTGCAATTCTGCTAACTATTGGAGTACCATATGATGGGTCATAGATATTACCTTCGTTTTCAACAATAAATAGCTCAGTGAACCTGGAAGGAGGATCAATGTTACCAAATGCATTAGCATACGTTCCTTGAGCAGGTATTCCTGTATCATCAGTCAATCGAGTAAGAGTTGGGGCACCATCCCAAACCACATCAAATGAGGAAGAACTTGACTCTGGCGCCAAGTGAAATGATCTTTCACTCAAGTCACTGTAATTTTTTACATATAGAAATGGACCTTCGTCAATCATATCACCATCATCCAATAGTTCTGCGAGAGATAAATCTGGTGAAATCAAATCACCAGTTATAAAATCTAAAGCGGCAAGGCCTAAATCTACCGCGTTATCTATTCCTGAAATGTCGAAGGGCACATAACCTGGCTGATGTGAGCCTCCAGGACCTAGCAAATCCGTATATGATGTTGGCACTGAGGAAGTGTTGAAGAAATCCCTAAGTAAATCGTCATGGAGATTATCAAAGAGATTTGAAGGTTCCATACTCTTATAGGTTATCCGTTTAATAGCTGAATGGTGCAATCCTTGTACTCTTATCATATCAGTCATGAGTTCAGCAAAATTAAAACTTTGTCCAACTCCTGATGCATACAGGTCAAAAGTAGAAAAGCAATCTTCAGCCAATTGTAGATCAGTCCAATAACTGAGTATGTGGCCTGACTCACCTCCAGTATTTCCAATCTGAGACATCCATTTACTCTGAAACAATGTATAGATAGCATCTACAATATCTTCTTCATCAGTTAAGCCTTTTGCGGCTTTGCAAGAATTACCAATAGTGGATAAGAAGAGCTCAGTAGGATTTATTTGGTGATTTTCATGAGCTTCTATATGAGTAATTGGGCTATGATGAGTTACAAATAATGCATTTGAACTCTGACCTATAAATTGCCACATCCTGTCTCCAGTATTAGGATTTATTTCACCAGAGGAAACAAACCAATCTACTTTGAATCCTCCCTTCTCTACAAAAGCATTCACCTTGTCGCTTGGAAACTCATCAGTAGATTCTGTGACAGGATAGAAATAATCTCCTGCACTAGATGGTACAACATATCGTTCAGGAAATGAGAAGTTATCGTTGCCCTGGTTTCTTGTTTCTGCCTTTATCCAAAACGGATGACTACAAGATGGCGCACTCAGTAATGCAGATACAACAGGTCTCTTACCGCTAGCATAAGCTACTGGGTACCTATTAAATCTATCAATGTAATGAGGTGTAATAATTTCTGATCTATCGTCATACACCATTGGAATCTGATCATGAAAGCTCATGTAATTTAAACTAACATTCTCAATATAACTTTCATCAGTATGAGGGCAATCACATTCAAAGTCCAATTCATATGGGTCATTTTGTGAAAAAAGACTAAATGAACTTAGAATAAAAAATAATAAATATATATTGTATTTCATGCTATTCTATTTTATTACAATAAATGTTTTTGGGTTAAGATGTTGAACTCTTAATAAGTACATTCCTTCATCTAAGACTGATGCATCAAGTGAAAACTCATTCTCTCCTTCGTGTACATCAAAGTTCGAGGAAAGCAATTGCAGACCTTGCATATTGACTACCTGATATTGCACATTACTTGTTATATCAGAATCAAAATTCACGTACAAAGTACTCGAGGTAGGAACAGGATATAGATTCAACGAAGACAAAATAGGTTCTTTCTCTTCGGTGACTTTATCCTTAGGTCCTTCGGGACATATTATCCCCCTTCTAGGTACTTGAAAACACTTGGTTACAGAACTTCCACAATCATCTGTTACTTTTACGCAAAATGGACCAGACCCAGATACAGTATTTCCAGCTTGATTAGTATTTATCCAAGTAGCAGTGGGATTCAATCCTCCTGAAATTATTAATGTGACAGACCCTTGTGAAATCACTTGCGATGTATTCACACAATAAATATGTGGTGTTATTTCAGCATCTACTGATAGTGGCTTAGCCCTGTTACCTATAGTGCCGCAGAAATAACCTATACATTTTGTTATGCATTCATTAGGATTTACATCCTCCCTGCTTGTGATTTTAAGACAGTATGTCCCAGGCCCTAAGTCTTTGATTTGATTAGGTGTATGGCCAACATAATCACTAGTTACACCATTTGACCATTCATACCAGACATTGTCCCCAAAACATGGAGGAAGTGTTCCTACAAAGGTTGCTGTGCCTCTATTGTCATCAAAACAAAGCGTAGATGGATCTACTATAATTTCTCCATCCAAGACATCAGGCTCTTCTGTACAGGTAGAGCCTTCTATATCTATACATTTAGTGACTGTTGCAAAATCCTCTTCACATTCCTCTTCATCAGAGATATTCTCCGAGGATATAGTAACACAATATCTACCTGGCTCTACATCTTCCAAATCACAATTAGGATAATCACAATTTGAAATCGGAAATCCATTTGCATTGGTCCATTGCACATTGAAAGGCCCTCCAAAACCGGTTCCAGATGCAATTGAAATTGTTGCACCTGAACCGTTTGGAGTTATGACTACTTGCTGGGCAACTGCCCCGCAGAAACAATAACTCAATATTATTATTAGTATATATTTCATTTTTTTTATTTAAATTTTTTCGAAAAACTTCTAGTCGCTTCTAAAGCAATAGAATCAAGCTCTTCACTCTGATAGTATTCCACACAAAACTTAATGGTTCTTTTACCAATCACACCTTCGTGGTGTAGCATCATGAGAAAATCCGTATCCATTTCTAGTTCCATTTTTGAACATGTAGGACATTGTGCAACTAAACTCATTATACTGTCATTAACTATGTCTTTTTGAATGTTTTTTCCAAGAGAGTCAATAAGTTTGTTCAAGGACAAACCATAAAATAAATCATTACTAAAGCTTAAATCATTTCCATTTCTAGTATAAGAATCACTAATGCAATTTCCGAAGAATTCAAGTTTAATTCCTGATGCCAAATTTTTATGTGTCGCACTTTCATATGGCGAATGCTCCATGGACTTACATCCAATCATTAGGATATAAATAACCATACTGAGTGACAGAAGATGCCTTACTTTGCAGATCCTTTAGCGAGGATAGGAGGTCTGCTTTCCGATACGTCGGTTCGTTGGCCTCTTTTGATATAAATCGGTATGGGTCGGGGTCATTCAGACTTTTCTGTATGACGAAAAATAGTTTATAGGATTGAACAGTTATTTAGAACTAATTATTAAAATTAAATCTAGTATCAAAAGTACTTTAGTTGCGTATGACTCCTTTTGCCACATGACTGTCCAACCAGAAGACTTCAGGGAATTCCATATCTGATTGGTTTATTGTAATTGATTCTGACAATACACTCTTTCAAATTTATAAGAAGTCCGAAATATCCCTTTGTATAACCTCCTGCGTACATATCCTGGGTGATTACGATAGGTATATACTACTCTTCTGAACCTATGCGAATTTTCAAAGTAAAAATCAGGGTTAACTTCCAAATACCTTTGACTCAACTTGGATGTTTTCTTGTAAAAACAATAATATGCAATAGTGTCATGAGCTAGAGAATCTAAATAAGCTTGATTAAGTTTACAAACAAATTTGTCTAAGCTATCTAATGAAATATTAGTTATAAAATAATTCATCCTATTCTTATTCTCATCGTAGAATTCATAGGTAGAAGGAAGATTAAATGATTCAATCTTAGGGGATTGCAAAGCAACCCAAATTAACCACATTGAAATGAGTGCTCCTATAATTATTAATAACTTATTCAATTTCTTCTTATGCAATCAAATCAATTTAAATCTCCACTTGCCTCTAAGTTAACATAGATAGCGTGCTCGAAAGGAATGTAGTTTCTTTGGTGTTGTAGTACCCACCACTTCGAAAATCCTGCATGCATCCATTGTCTTCCAATTAGATCATTTCTGTCCATACCAAAGTGGTCAAATATTTCTACACAAAATTCTGCTGTCCAAGTATTTGAATCTTTATCAAAGACATAATTCCTTATGTAGACATTTGTCTCTTCAGTGGCATTGATCAGAATAGTAAGCCCATTCAATACATTGGAAGAAGTCTTTGGAAAAACAATTCTTTTTTCAGATTGAAAGGCCTGAATACCTGAAATATCAGAAGGATCACTCAGGTCTTTTATGTTTTCGTTTAATTCCACAAGAACAAACTCTCCAAACCAATTCTTAAAAGTGTTACCCTCAGCAACTTTATTACAAACGCCTAGGACTGTTTTAGGAGTTGTGGCCGAAGTGTTATTCCTAAATAAGTCAGTGTATCCTGCAGCAACCTCTTCAAAATCGCCATTTGTAAAAAATTCCATGAGCTGTCTCATGCCTGGGCTGGCAACCATTACTGGTCCTGCTGTCGATGGCTGTTGCACCTCCCCACCTTCAAAGTAGAAATCATCATCTCGAGAATTATAAACATCTGAGCCCAAGAATTCTAAAGAATGATATACCCCTTCGCCATTTGAGAATGGGTCACCGGGTTCTCCCCAAATTAAATCTTCTATATTTCCTCTATTAGGACTATATGAAACTCTTTGTAATCCTGGAAGACAAGATGTAGCTCCTTCACTACTTATTATCGCAACTCCTTCTAAGGTATTCAATTCCTCATCTTCTTCTTCATCAAATCCATTGGTGATTTTTGGTAGCATGACTTTAATATATTCTTTCTCTTCTTCAGAAAGTGTACCCCAATCAGCCATAGTTAGGTGAAGACCCAAATTTCCTGAATTATTTGGATGGTCTAAGACTTCAAATAAATCTGGATCTGTCGATTCAATTAGCGTATAAGTACTACATAAATCCGATTGTAGCTTCGCAATATCCGATATACCAAATAAATGATCCTGTGCAGAAATATTAGCAAACGCATTAAGAGCAGCATGACCACCACAAGTCCCTTTGCAATTATCAAATGATTTAATTCCATAGAGTCCTAGCATTTCATTAACCAAATCAGGGTTGTCGAGCAGGTAATCTTTATTGTCATTATGAAGACCAATTAATAGAGCTAGATACTCCACTCTCATTTCTTGAGCTAGCTTTTTCCCCATAGACTCTTCGAGATTCTCTAAAATACATGCTTGATCTATGCATCCAGTACATCCATGTTCTTCTGCACAATCATTGACCACATTTCTTATGACATTTCTCCATTGATATCTGTCTACAGGTGTAAAATAGTCAGGCAAAAGATGTCGCGCAATGGCATTGGC
>CALLAE010000084.1 GCA_938002665.1 uncultured Saprospiraceae bacterium
GTCAGCCTTATTTGCTGGAATTACCATCTGCTTATTATCTGCCTGCAGCACTCCAGCAAAACACTTAGAAAAAGGTCACTACCAACGGGCCATCAATCAAGCCTCAAAAGAAATCTCCAAAGGCAAAACGCAGCTAACAACATAGGAAAATAGCAAGTGTATATGTATGTTTCATTATAGTATTTTTGTTGAAATCAATATAATTTTATTACTCGGTAAAATATTTAACAATTAGGTTTTATGACCATATATCTCAGGTTTTTATTCATTCCAATTTTAATATTCTGCTTTTCGTCCTTTGCATTCGGACAACTCGAGTTAGAAAACCGAACAAGCGAAACTTTTAATCTTGATTTTATTTCAGACCACAAAGCTGCTTATTACATCCATAAATGGGTAACTGAACAAAAATCAAAATCTAGGTTAAGCAAGTTGTTACTAAAAGAAAGAAATAGTTATTTGTACCAACTAGATAGTGCTTATTCTGTTACCAAGACTTTTACCCAAGGAGCCGTTGAAAGCACTGAAAATGCTTCTGGATATGATTATGTGTCAAACAGCCTTGATGTCTCGCATAGTTGGATCTTTAATAGTTCTGAACAAACGCCTAGCTCTTTTGGCTCAATGCTTTATAATACTGATGACAATTTGGTTCACTTACAATTTGATGATTGGGATGGTTCTTATGGAAGCTGGGAAGGCAAGATTCCTCCCACGGGAGTTTTTTACAATTATAATGAAGATGGCTATCTGATTGATAGTGAATATGCCTACGTTGATTCTTCAGATGTTTTAAATCACTATGTATCATCTCGATTCTATTATGACAGCCTTTTCAATCTTGAAAGGGTCGAATATTTTTCAAGAGCTACAGGATGGGGACTTGACACCATATTACTCGCAAGCACTATAGATTACAGATATGATCAATATGGGCTGTTGCTAAACAGTGTATCCCATCAATTAAGACTACCTGAGTTTAAGTGGGAAGATAGGGACAGTGTGGTATACAGTTATGATGCACTGGTAAGACTCGAGAAAATGAAACAATACAGCGGACCTGACACTATGAGAAAACCACAATTGTTTGAGACATATTTCTACTTACCTAATGGAAAGTTGGATAGAAGAATAATAAAGAAAAGTTATGCAGATAGTATTTTTAGATCAGAGTCAATCTTTAAATATGCCTATCATACTTATGGAAGTTTGAGAAAAATAACAGAATCCCTTTCGTATTTGGGTAGTCCTCATGAAGACTTTTTTAAGACAGAATTTTGGCATGACTCTACTATTGTTTCTGACCAAGTAAGGTTTTCTAGAATTAATAATAGGCTTGATCCAAATATTAGATATGAGCAAAATCATATGATTACAAAAATGGTAGTAATAAATCTAAAACCAGATGTATACCATAAACCTGAACGATTTGCTGATTTCTTTTACAAGCAAATTACTCCAGTTTCTTCAGTAAATATACATGAGGCTCTTGACTGTAAAGTCTATCCAGTTCCAGCTATTGATCGAATCTACTTGGAATGGAAAGATTCTACACTAAAACCTACCTTAGCAACAATCACTAATAATCAAGGTCAAGTCGTGCTAACGACTTCGATATCTCACTTTGATTCAGACATAGATGTAAGTGAGCTTACGGTAGGCATGTATTTCGTCACATTGTACGATAATGACAAAAGAGTTGTACAAAAGAGTTTTATAAAAGAGTAAAACAAATTCACTCTTCCGTTTTTAGCCTCTTCCAAAGAATGATTTAAACATACCCTTTAGTATCTCGATAAGTGTTTTAGCAAAGAGCCCCGCAAGCAAGCTAAAAAAATGATACGCTGAAGGATTCCTTCTTGTAGGATTACTAATTCTTCTGGAGTATATACTACATCAGTGGAGAGTTGATCAATTTTCAATCCTAGTAGAACAGATAAATCTGGCGAACCTCCATTATTCAGGCATAATATGGAAAGCGCGCTCGAAAAAAAGATAAGGAACGAACTCTAACTGGCAAAACTCTCATATGCACTTATTTTTACTCAGGTGCTGCAACGAAATTGCAAGTTTCGACTAATACTATCTTTAGAGATAAGGTCAAAAATGAAAAACCATCTTACCTCCACTAAACAAGGGGTATGTCTTCACTAAACTTGTTGCAAACTATTAGTTGGGTTAATTTAGAGGACTGAACTCTGTTTTAAGAAAATCAAATATGTATAAAGTCTTATTCGCAGTATGTATCAATATAATCATTGCAACAAGTTTGTTTGCGCAGCCGGATCCTTGCGGTAATGACCCAGCCATGACTTCATTCTGTGATCAGGCCTGTGTGATCTGCGATATAGATGGTTATAGTGGCATCAATGATCTTACGGCAATGGGACAGGGCTTTCCAGAATTCTGCACCACCACTTTCAACAATATGCAATACATTGGTTTTTTTGCTGGAAGTGAGGACCTGACGATAAGAGTAGATGTAGGTAACTGCGTGGGTGGTGTCAATAGCCTAGAGGTCGGCTTTTTCTCTACTAGTGATTGTCAAAATTTTGAAGCGATCACAGATTGTGATACAGATATACGTGGAGGTGAGAGCACAACTTTCACTAACTATGACCCTCTGACGATAGGCCAACATTACTATCTTGTCATAGATGGGAGTAATGGTGCTAATTGCACATGGACATTCACCGTATTAGCTGGTACGACTGCAGTACAACAACTTACGACCTCTGGTGTCATTTCTCATCCAGAAGAAACATGTCCTGGTTTTCCTACACCTTTTTCGACCACTGGACAAGTAGGGGCTACTTTTTTTACTTGGACAGTAGATGGAGTTGCTAGAGATGCTGGTTTTGTAAGAGATGCAGAGCTGACTTTCCAAGAGGAAGGCACTTATGAAGTCTGTGTTACTGGAGAAAACGTCTGTGATGAAGCACCTCCTAGTTGTACCACCATAAAAGTACGAGCAATAGAAAATCTTGTTGTGGATGAGAGATTATGCGATGGAGAATGTATAGAATATAACGGTAAGACATTTTGTGACACGGGTACCTTCCAGGAAGTCATCACACTTCCGAATGGCTGCGACAGTATCATCGATATAGAAATCTTAGTCTTACCCCAAGCCCGCGAGAGCATCGACTTATGGATATGCAACAGCGAGTCCTATTTTATAGGCCCTAATGCCTACAACATGACTGGCAGCTTTCAGGACACCATCTTGACTGTAGAGGACTGTGATAGTATCGTCAGTTTAGAGTTACTCGTCATAGAATGTGAAATTATAGGAACGCCTGACCACAAGCCAGTCATCTGTAATGGTACTGCAACTGGTACTCTGATCTTTTCTGTGGACCAAGGTGAGCCTCCACTTAGCTATACTTATACTAATATATTTGACGGGACTATTACTGGTACTGGCACGACTAATCTGCTCATAGATAATGAGATCAGTGATATACCTGCAGGCACTTACCAAATACATATTACAGACGACTTTGGAAATGACGTGGTCGTACGTGAAGAAGTAGTAGAACCTGCTGTTATGGGCATGGAACTCTTACCATCTGAATACGGTGATTATAATGTGAGTTGCTACATGACTAATGGAGAACCAGGCAATGATGGCACTCTAATGGCCGATGCCGTGGGCGGGTATAGTCCTTATACTTTTCTGTGGAGTGATGGTCAGACCACGCAACAAGCTGTAGGACTCACCTATGATGAGTATAGTGTGACAGTGACAGATTCTGGTGGATGCAGTATAGTGAGCAGTTACACCTTGACTTCAGCACCTAAAATTATTCCGGAGATAGTTTTTAACGATCCTACTTGCGAGGGCTTCGAAACCGGCACAGTTAGTATTGCAATGGTAGAGGGTGGAGCACCTTCTTATACCTATGCTTTTAATTCTGATGTTTCTTTCTCTAGTGATAGCAGTTGGACTGGCTTGAGCGAAGGTGTCTATGAGGTTTTTATTCGAGATGAGAATGGCTGCATAGTCTCAGTGGAAGAATCGATCACTGCACCACAAATACCAGTCGTCAGTTTTGATGATGACCTAACTATCAGTCTCGGTGATAGCCTCCAATTACAGCCGACAGTTAACAACATAGATATCCAAAACATCATGTGGTCACCTCAAGAAAATCTGAGTTGTGACAATTGCCTTGAACCCATAGCGAAACCTGTGAATGATGCTGTGTACACAGTCGCCATTAGCTCTATAGATGATTGCTTGCAGGAGGCAGCAGTGAGGATATCAGTAGACAAAAGAAGACGTGTCTACTTCCCTACTATATTCCAACCCAATAGTAATTTTGATGATACTTTTTTCATTAACGCTGGCTTAGAAGTAGAAGAAGTGCAAGAGTTTAGCATCTATGACCGATGGGGTAACCTGATTTTCAGAGAACAAAACTTCAATCCCAATGATGAAACCTTCGGCTGGGATGGGCGCTTCAATGGCAGAGAAATAGTGAATGGTGTCTATGTGTGGCAAGCTAAAATCTTATTCATTGATGATGAGGAACTGGATTATACTGGGACTATTACTCTGTTGAAATAAGGTTACTCACAGCCTCTTTGTAATATATAGTCAATTTAAATTTCAACTTTGGAACCATCACTTTTAGGTGCAGACAGCATACTTGGTAAGCTAGTTCCCTTTATGTTTTTAAGTCTAGTAATTTCTATTGCCATCAGTACAGCAATAGCTTACTTTATTGCGAAGCGATTGCACATAGAAAAATTTGGACTCCTAAAGCTTTATTACTGGCGATTGTTACCAAAGAAGTCACAAGCAAACTCATTAGCTTAACTGGACTCTGGAAGCACTGGCTTGTAGCTTTGGCAGAACCAGATTCGTCGCAACCAGCTTTCCTTGGATTTTTAGCAACTCATCTCTTAATTATAATTATTGATTTTTTGATATTGAAAGTGCTATTACACTTTGGATTTCTTTCTGATACAACCAGTAAGTGACGAAGGGCCTACTAAGGCTTTTCCTTCTTATCTAATTTTATAAAATCCGTAACCTCAGATCTGATTAAGTCATTGAGCTCTACTATTTCCTTAGTCTTTATCTGCTCATACTTTGTCAGTTCCTCATCTATTCTCCCAGAAATTTCTTTCTTTACGGCTATCATAGAAGCTGTAGGTGGGCCATCGCTCATCTGTATGAGCGAGTTAAGATGTGCTAGCTTATTAGTCAGTCTGATAGGAAAATTAAGTGGATCCTGTCGGCTTCTATTCTGTGTCTGATATAATTCCTTTTCGATACTCGTCAACATGGAATCTACTTCAGTTATCTTATTCTCTATTTTTTCATTCTCTTGATCAGCACTGAAAGCTTTTAGTTGCTTTTTCAGTTTACGCATTTCTATGATGGCTTCATGTGCTTCTGTGACCTTATTATTGACCTGTGTGATAAATCTGTGCTGCTGCAGTAGGTCTTCGTCAGTAGCGGTTACCCTTGGATCTTTTTTAATCGCAAAGTCCTTCTTCTGCACTTCACCATTCACAGATAGCTCTACTGAATATTCACCCGGCAAGGCTGGCGGGCCTGCCAATGATCCCCACCAAAAAACCATTCCCTTAAATTTCTTAGCATCTGCACTTTTCATATTCCAGTTGTAGAGATTAGCACCTTCTTTTATTTCTAGGGTATCTGCTTTTTCTTCTGCCTTATTACTGTACGACCGAACCAAACCCCCTTTCGCATCCTTAAATGATAAGACTACGGAGTCCTTCTTCGCATCACAATCATTGAGATAATAATGCACACTAACACCTCCCGGGTGATTTTGCCCTGCGCCCTTTGCCTTTTTGTTTTGGGATCCTTTCATTCTGTAGGCATCAGAAGGCTTGTATAGATAATTTACATTACCATCCACCTTTGCCGCTTCCCGCACTATAGCCAGATCATCTATCATCCATAAGCTTCTACCCTGTGTAGCCGCTATAAGATTATCATTCTTAAGTGCTAGGTCTGTGATAGGTACAATAGGAAGATTAAGCTGAAAAGTCTTCCAGTTATTGCCGTCATCATGACTGATGTACATGCCTGATTCTGTACCAGCATACAAGACCCCTGGCTTATGCAAGTCTGCCCGAACGACTCTGGTAAAATGCTCGGCTGCAATGCCATTAGTTATTTTTTTCCATGAGACACCATAGTTTTCTGTCTTATAGATGTAGGGCTTGAAGTCTCCTGACTTGTATAAGGTCCCAGCGATATAACAACCGCCCTCAGAATGAGGATCTGGCTCTATACTATTTATCATGAGCCACTTAGGCATGCCTTTAGGCGTTACATCAGTCCAGTTCTCACCCCCATCTTTGGTCAAGTGTACCAGACCATCATCGGAGCCTACCCAGATAAGTCCTTCCTTAAGAGGGGACTCTTGGGCCGCAAAAATAGTGCAGTAGTACTCTACACTGGTGTTGTCTTGGGTGATGGGGCCTCCAGAAGATTTTTGCTTTTCGGGATCATTTCTTGTAAGGTCAGGGCTGATGATTTTCCAGGTCTGCCCTTCATCAGTAGTCACATGCACCCGATTAGAGGTCGTATATAATTTCTTAGGATCATGCTTAGAGAAAAAGATTGGGAAATTCCATTGGAAGCGGTACTTCATGCCTTCAGCTCCATGTCCCATCGGATTATCAGGCCATACATTGATCGCTCTGGTTTCTCCAGTCCTATGATTCTTTCTAGTCAGAAAGCCATCATAGCTACCTCCATAGACGATATCATTATCTAAGGGATCTATCGCAATATGTGCAGACTCTCCTCCTGCTGTTTTTTCCCAGTCCGACTCACTTATACTTCCGCCACTAGAACGATGCGAAATTCTGATCGTACTATTATCCTGCTGTGCCGCGTAGATGCGATAAGGAAAATGATCGTCAGTAGTCACTCGATAAAATTGTGCGGTGGGCTGATTGAGATAAGTAGACCAATTTTCGCCACCATCATAACTGACTTGTGCGCCACCATCATCTCCTATTATCATGCGCTGATTATCAGTAGGATCTATCCATAAGTCATGGTGGTCACCATGCGGAGCTCGTGCACTTGTAAAAGTCTTTCCACCATCTTTAGATTTTTGGTAATCTACATTGACAACATAGACGATATCCTCATCTTGTGTATCTGCATAGATTCTAGTGTAGTACCAGGCACGTTGACGCAGATTTCTATCTTCATTTATTTTCTTCCAGGTTTCTCCAGCATCATCAGAGCGATAGACACCTCCAGCTTTGTTTTCTATCAGGGCCCAAAGTCTATCTGAGTTCAATGGAGAAACAGTGATACCACTGATACCCCAGACACCAGATGGCAAGCCTTTATTAGTACTGATGTTTGTCCAAGTCTCTCCGCTGTCTGTACTTTTCCACAAAGCAGAACCTTCACCTCCACTAGATAAAGAATATGGTGTTCTTCTAATAGTCCAAGTCGTCGCGTACAGTATTCTAGAGTTATTAGGATCTATAATCAGATCGACTGCTCCTGTTCCAGCGTTGGCATAGAGTACTTTTTTCCAGGTAGTGCCACCGTCATGTGACTTATAGACGCCTCTGTCAGGATTGTCTTCGTAGAGATTACCCATCACGGCTGCGTAGATGAGATTGGGGTCTTGAGGGTGGATGCGGATACGAGAGATATGTCTAGATTTTTTCAGTCCTTTAGAAGTCCAGGTCTTACCAGCATCTTCAGAACGCCAGACACCATAACCAAAAGAAACATTACCTCTTACCGTCTTCTCTCCACCGCCTGCATAGATGACATTATTGTCAGAAGCGGATACTGCGATAGCGCCTATAGAACCTCCAAAGTATCCATCTGAGATATTCTTCCAAGAGCCTCCTCCATCAGTCGTCTTCCATACACCACCACCTGTTGCTCCAAAATAGTACAGATTAGGCTTGCCCTCTACCCCTGTTACCGCGCATGATCGGCCTCCTCTGAAAGGACCGAGATGACGCCACTGCACAGAGGCATATTTTTCTTCGTGGTCAGGAAGTTGGGCTTTATCAGCAGAAGCTGCAGTCTTTTGAGCTGACAATAGGGTGCCTAACAATAGTAATAAGAAGACGTTGAGTAGGTTTTTCATCTATTTCGTTTGAATGGCTTTAAGGTAATAATTCAATAGGAAACTTACTAGAATCACCCTGCTTTTCAAAAAACACCTACTAAGCTCCCCCTTTGCAATCTACTTGTCAGTTATAACTGCCTTCACAGTTCTCAATGGCATAACTTTAGAGTCAGTACTTCTAGTACCCCACCCTTCCTTTAAAAATCAAAGAAAACTTTCGAAAATGAAAACTTGGATATTTCCACTTCTCATGCTATGCTCAGTCCTTGCTCATGGGCAGATTACAATTTCAGCAACTTCTGCTAACCCAGCTTGTAATGCCTCTAATGGCGCACAGACTGGAGAAATAGATGTTACTGTAACAGGAGGCGTTGCTCCTTTTACCTATGCTTGGACTACAAGTAGTGGTCAAGGCTTAAACCCAACCTCTGAAGACCAGACTAATCTAGGTGCAGGCACTTTTCACCTTGTCGTCACCGATAGCAATGGTGATACAGCAGAGCTGAGCTATACCTTGACAGAACCAATGATCCTATCAATATTAGCTTTAGCTACAGATCTAGATTGTGCGGTCGAAAGTGGCAACCCAAATGGAGGTATAGAGTTAGTGGTGCATGGGGGTACTGCACCCTATGAGTACCATTGGAGTACCTCTGACGGAGCGGGTTTAGTACAGGGACAAAAAGATCAATGGCTACTGGACCAAGGCACCTATGTGCTACGAGTCACCGATGCCAATGGCTGCACACAAGAAGACAGTTATACACTTACTGCACCTGACCCTGTCATAGTAACAGGAGTGACAACTGATTTAGCTTGCAATAGCTTAAGTGGTCCTTCTACAGGTACGATAGACATCACTGTTTCAGGAGGCATAGGTAGTGCATCTATTGACTACACCTATAAGTGGACTACACCAGATGGGAGTGGTCTAGCTCCAACTGAAGAAGATCAGCATGGACTAGGTCCTGGCACATATTCTGTGATAGTATCGGATGCAAATGGATGCACTTCTGAATTTTACACTTGGACTCTTACTGAGCCTACTCCCGTGGAAATAACAGGAGAGAGTGCTGACAGTTATTGTGGTGATTTTAATGGCCTCATAGATCTATCTGTTATGGGTGGTCAAGGATCTTCAGAGCATGACTATACTTATACTTGGGGTACTCCCGATGGATGTGGCCTCTATCATAACTCAGGTTATCAACCCACTTTATGCGCAGGGTTATATTGGGTTACTGTGACAGATGCTAATGGCTGTGATGCAACTGCAGAATTCATCATTGATGGCAAAGAAAGCTTAAGAATAGAAACAGAAATAAAAGACAAGGACTGCCAGGTCGGAGATGCTACGCTTACTATCACTGCTTATGAAGGCCAAGCGCCCTATACTATAACATGGACCTCAGCTACTGGTGGTGACTTAACTGCTGGCAACTCTTTAATTGATAATGAAGGTGGGTCTGCTACTTTTACTGGTATGGAGACTATTCAAGAATACACCTTCACTATAACTGATGTCAATGGTTGCTATGAAGAGTATTCTTATACACCTAGTGATACTATATTAAATGAGCTATCTACACCATCACTTTGCATGGTGACTTCTGACCCTACTTCTGGACATTATAACATCCTATGGGAAAATCCATTATTAATGGAGCACATAACACAATATAATATCTACAGAGAAGGAACTGAGACTGGGGGCCTCAAGCTCATAGGTTCTGTAGATGTAAATGAAGAAAATAGATATGTAGATAAATCTGTAGATCAGACTACTCAAGCCTACAAATACCACCTGACTGCTTCTGATGAGTGCGGAATAGAGTCCCCTGCAAGCAACATACATAAGACTATCCACTTAGCTGTAAATCAAGAGGAGAATTCATTGGTAGAACTGGAGTGGGATATTTATCAAGGTTTAGATTATCAATACGTCACTATATATAGAGGCACATCACCAAATGAGATGGAAGAGCTTATAACTCTCCCCATAATTTTGAATTTCTACACAGATGCTGAAGCACCTACTGGAGCGGTTTTCTATCAGATAGTTATTGCAGAAACGATAGAATGTGAAATAGGAAAAGCATCTTTTTCAATTAGATCAAATCTAGCAGAACTAGGTGAAGAGACAAGTGTATATAACAACCTATCTTTCGAAGTGCAAGCCTACCCTAATCCAATAAATGACAAACTATATGTTTTAACCGAAAAAGCTATCAATGCACGATTGCTTAATATCAGTGGACAAGTCATAATAGAAAAAGAGCTGAGCAAAGGAAATAACTTCCTAAATACTGAAAACCTAGCAGCAGGCAACTACTTACTCCAACTGACTAATGGAGCAGAAAATTACTCTCAAAAGGTCATTAAAATAGAGTAGTAAGACTTTATTGGTTTAATACATTTTTTAAGAAAGAAAGGATGCCTTCGGGCATCCTTTTCTTGTTTTAGGTCCTAATTTTTGAAGAAGCATCTACTAGTTAAAGACCCATTGTCTTCTCTTAAGGTGGCTATGTAGATTCCTTTTGGGAAATTACTAACATCTATTTTAGTAGAATGAGTCATATTGATGTCGCAGCTGTATACTTCATAGCTATCTATTCCATAGATAACAATATCTCCCAAAACTTCATTCTAGTTGAAGAGGTGAAGGGTGAATTTAGTGCCATGAAGAATGGGACATTTTATACTCAGAATATATCAGCTATTGATAGGGGGTATCTAGAAAATAGAACCAGTTTAATTGTTTATCCAAATCCTTCATCGGATTTTATCCACCTTTCTTTTGTTCTCTTTATAAATATTAAAGACATCTAGTCCTGTGCTTACAGAATCTATTAGTATATAGTCTATAAGGTCAATTGAGGTGCTGGCACCAGGCACCAATATCGTATCTAGAAAAGTCGAAATCGTTCTCTTATCACTAATGGGGAAGTTTGCTGTTTGCATAGACCATCCATTTGCATCATTTGGAAAATCTGGAAAAGCAAATAAAGTACTATCTACACTTCCAAGGTTAACACCTGTACCTCCATAAGTGAGTGGTGTACCATCAGGAAAAATACCAGACATGTAATTATAATAACTTAACACATTTGGGGTTGGCAAAGATGGCACTACCTCATTTGGTCGAATGATATAAGAAAATCCTTTCAAGCTATGATCAGTAAAAATCATACTTTTTACGACGGACAAATTGTCTGGGACCTGCATTAAGTCATCGCACATAGTATTCGCACCATTAGTATTATAAATATAAGTAGAATTTAAGTCTGGAGAACAGCCTACATAATTCAAGAGACCACATCCAATATGATTATCCTCCCATATGCCCATTTTGAATTTTCTAAGGTCTTCTTTGCCTTTATATATGCACTTAAGTCTGGTAAAAATAGCTTTCTCACTTTCAAATGATGAATCCGCTTTAACTACAAAATCCATAACCTGAAATTCCATTTGCAATGCATCTCCTAAAGATTCGAAGTGTACTCCATCAGCATCATTTATTACATAGAATCTAAACTGATGTGGAATAAAATCTGGACTCTCAGTCAATACAATCGGATAATCTCCATCCAATGGATTATATATTCCATCTTCATTATGATCAAAAAATGGAGCTAGATCTTCTTCTAATTTAAATGTTGAGATATGTGGATTCCCAATAGCTGGCCATTCCAAAATATCATTAGGAATATCCATCAATAGTAAATCACCAGCTGCGAATTCTTCTATCAGTTTCAGTACCTCCATTCTGGTAATTTTCCATGCTCTCGTAAAATAAGCACATCTTTCTTCTGACTCAGTTTTATCTTCAATTAAAGGACCACAACTAAAATCAGTATTTCTTCCAATTCCATATCCACTTGCAGCAACTTTAAGATTACCTGAAGGATCAAAACCTGATGCCCATAAACCTTTAAAAAATCCTGTACTAAACAAGCTATCAGTTCCATTACCACTGTAGCACGTTCCCTTCCTGAAATTATTATTATACAGCTGCGCAAGATTAGTGATAGTCGATTCTCTATAATCATTTTGAATTACTGAAGTTCTCTCCAGCTCAGTAGGGCAAGGTGTAGAAAATAAAATGCAAGAAAATGCTAGGCCTAAGAGAATAAGTAAATTTTTCATAATAGATTCAGTTGTAACTACAATATGAAGTTTAATCAAAATTTATTCATTAAGGTACTTATGTTGACGGAGACTAAAATGCATAGTTATTCTATTAACTCATTTCAATGATTTATAAACACTTATTCCACCAAACCAAATAGCACCCTACACCTAGCTCTTCTAATCACATGAAGGCAAACTATAAAAATTCGTCTATTTCCTTATTTTTAATACCAAGAATAAGAAGACATGCATGATGTAGATAATATAGTGATAGGTTCTGGAATGGGTGGGCTGACAACGGCACTCATGTTACTCAGAGCAGGAGAATCGGTGATGATCTTTGAGCAACATTATGTCCCTGGTGGGTGGGCGCATAGCTTTCTGAGGGAAGGTTATAAGTTTAGCCCAGGGGTACACTTTGTAGGAGGACTTAATGAAGGCGGTTCTGGGAGAGAGGTGTATGAGAAAATAGGTGTTGCTAATGACATGGAATTTTTCAGACAGAACCCTGAAGGCTATGACCATAATATAGTAGGAGATAATCGATTCAGAATGCCTGCTGGCGTAGACAATATGCGCAGTGCAATGATGGAAGAATTTCCACATGAAGCTAAACGCATCAAAAAGTATCTGAAATTTAATAGCCAAGTATATAAGGAATTATTCAAAGCGATAGAAGACAAAGAAAAATGGACTGATTGGTTATTGCTCCCATGGCGGACGAGACATATAGGACGGATGGGCTGGTGGAAGCTGAGCACTGTTCAGGATTTTTATCTCAAAGACCCCGTAGTTAAGACGCATCTGGGCTTACAATGTGGTAACTACGGCTTACCGCCTTTCTTGGCTCCTTTTGCCGTGCACTGTATCGTCTCTAATCATTGTATGCAAGGCACCTCCTACCCGCGTGGCAGTGGCTCAGGCATCGTAAAAGCCTTCACAAAAAATATCAAAAAACTGGGCGGCACCATCACTACGAGCGCTCCAGTAAAACAAATCTTACTCAAAGAAAATAACGGCAAGAAAGCAGCAGTAGGTATAGAACTAGTATCAGGAGAAAAAGTATATGCTAAACGCGTCATCTCTAATGCTGATCCTACCGTCACCTTTAATAAACTCGTAGGTAGACAAAACATCTCCACCAAGCTGGCTCAAAAAGTAGACAAAACCGAATATTCTGCTCCCGCACTCAATCTCTTCTTAGTAGTAGACATGGACCTGCGTGCTGCCGGAATGGACAGTGGTAATATCTGGTACAGCGAAGAGCCAGACCTCAATAAAGTGTACACAACTTTCACACAGAAAGATGTACTGAAGGGCGATGTCTTCCCTGCAATGTTCATTACCTCCCCTACTCTAAAAGATCCTGTGAGTTATGATGGCAAGTACCATACCTTGGAACTTATCGTTTTCTGCCACTACCATACTTTTGAAAAATTTAAAGAGCTGGCCTTTGGTGAACGGAGTAAAGAGTATGTAGATTTCAAAAACAAGATAGAACTCAAAATGCTCAAGACACTAGAGAAGGTGCTACCTGGTGTCAGCCGTTGCGTAAAGCTCATAGAACTCGGTACGCCATCTACAGCAGAGCACTATATCAATGCCACAGAAGGCAACTGCTATGGCCCCAACAAATCCCTCCGCCAAGTAGGGCCTTTTAATTTTAAGGTCAATACAGAAATAGAAAACCTACATCTCACAGGTGCTGCTACCCTCGCGCATGGGCTCATAGGTGCTGTGGACTCTGGTGTCAACACTGTCGCAAAAATCTTAGGTTGCGAGAGGAAAGACCTTCTCGTCTATGGAGACGGGCAAGAACTCAGAATCTACGAAGCGGAAGATGATAGCTTATGGCCAGAACACATTAAGAGAAAGGCCGCTGTGAAAAAGCGTAGAGGAGCAGATAAGCAGTTAGAGACAGTAGAACTAGTATAAGCGATAAGAATAAAAAAATCCTGAAGGCAAACACCTTCAGGATTATATTTTATAAAACAGAAAGGGTAACCCTAACTGCATCTCGTACAAATTTTACCAGCAAGTCTTAAGTGTTCCTACATTTAATTCTGTCAGTCCAGTAATGTCATGGAGGGTGCTGGTTCCTTGCGAAAATGGATCCAAACTAATACCAGAAATAGTAACCTCCATCTGATCACAGACACCTATCGTTCCTTCAAAGCTACCGTCTGCATTTGTGATGATAGGCTTAGCATCGAATCCATTCAATTCCACAAATACATATCCATAATCCTCAAGCTCATCATTGCAGTCCGTTAAGATTCCTGAAACTGTCAAGAAATTAGATGAGGAGTTAGAAATAGTGATGTCAGAAATTCTAGCATCAGCTGAAAAAGACCCTAGTTCTTCATTATATATCTCTTCTCCACAATCATCATATATCTTCATAACCAGTTCCTCGTCTTTAGGTACATAACCTTCATACATTCCATCATAATCAGTGTAGCCGTAAGCTGTTTCTCCATTGGAATTTAGAGATATCTGAATTTCCAAACCAGCTATCGCCGCTTGCTGCATATCAGTTACTTGGCCTCCTATGTGTACTAGCTCATATGGTACATCTACATTCCAAAAAGAAAAGTGACTGACTGTACCTATATAGGTATTGTTACTAGATAGAGTAGCTTCTCCTTCCTCTACCCAATATCCACTACTTTCATCAAAATGCCATAAAGGTATAGTAGCAGGAGCCGATCCCAACAAAGAACTTGGAACCGGAATTTCTATGGTCGCTGTCTGTCCTTCAGCAATATTTAAAGCCTCTCCGTTGTCCCCTTCTAACTCTACTCCTATCATGCCATAAGTAACTAACTTTACAGCTTCATCATCATCGTTAGTTCCCCTTAGATCTCCAGGCATTATTAAGCTCAGATCATCTGCCGTAGGATCTATCCAAGTTGCATACACGTTAACATTGCCTGTATAGTTACCACCTCCATCTAGTTGTATACTCTCTGAAGGAATAACAACTTTAGCGCCACCATCTAGAGTCGTCGTACCTCCTGCAGTTGCTGCAAAAGTAGAACTGACTTTCTTTTCGATAAGCATTATTTTAGAAATGGATGTTTCATTGGCACTGGTATGCACTAATTTAGAATTATCAAAGTAACCTTCTTTCTCGACAGTGACTAGTGCACCGTTCTTATTCATCTCAATATTGCTAAATGAAAAAATGCCATAAGCATCTGTTTTGGTGGTATTTCCTGCTACATATACAGTTACGTTTTCTAATGCTGCTCCTGCTTCATTCATGACCGTTCCGTTCAGAGAGCCGGTTATGAAGACTGTGGGAATTTCAGTGATTGGGTCATTAGTAGGATCAGTGACTATCTCTTCTGGGTCACAAGAACACAGGACTAACAGTACGATAAAAAATAGGAATTTTAAAAAAGTTGATGATTTCATGGATTTGTTTTTTAATGATGGAAGTAATTTTATTAACTCTGCTATACAAAATAGAACAAAATAGCCAAAGATAATATTGTAACTATGATGTATCCAGACGCCTACCCCCTTATTAACATAAAAAGGATTTTGTTCCTTTTTCAATTCAAGTCTCAGCGGCGACATATAATTGGGCTAACCGAGACCGTTTTGACTTTTATTTACTGTTCAGCTTGTCCGTTATTATCTTTCGATACTTCATCTTCATGTCATGATTGCCTATGCTATTAATCCAATCTAAAGCTTCGACATATTGGCCTTCATTGTAGTAAGAGACCCCAATATTAACTCGTGGATCATCGAACAAAGGACTTATTCTGATGGCTTCAATATAATAGTCTCTAGCCTTTGCTTTTAATCCCATCTTGGTATAACAACTACCTAGGTCGTTTTTGAGGTAATGATTATAAGGCGCATACTTTTCAGCTTCTAAAAAATCATCTAGGGCCGTTTCATATTTACCTTGTACAAAATTTGCCGTTCCACGATACCAGTGAATAGGAATCGAGGTAGGGTCAATGGTATACCATCTAGAAAGCGCTGCGTCCGAAGAATTGATTAACTCCGGCCACTTCTGTTGTTGCTTGTATAGGAGAACTTCTTTGATATACTTTTCACCTATCATACGATGACTACTTACAAACAAGTGCAACGAAGTACTCATAATTATCAATACCAAGATCAACTTGGATATAAATGGGTAGCCAATATTTTTAGGTAAAGACCTGGGGTACAGCAATCCCACTAGGGTATAAATCAATAGCAAGATCTCAATGCGCTCTTTAGGAAAACTGAAAAAAGCAATCACCATAAAACCCACCATAAAAGAAAGACGAGCCAGCGCTGCTAAATGGCTGACATCAAAAATTTCATTTTTTAAATTACTAAAGCCCACCCTCAAAATAGCAAGGAAAAATCCCAGGTAACAAAACAGTCCTACGATCCCTGTCTCTGCCCATACCCATAACCAGTCGTTATGTGGCCTCTGAAAAGTAGTATAGTCTGTTTCCACACTATACAAGCCGTGCACATTACAGTTGGGATATTCTATCTGCCAGTTTCCTGCCCCTATCCCTACAAATGGAGTTTGGCGAATGACACAAGCTGTTTTCTCCCATAGCATTATACGTTCATAGCCTGTGTCTGACTGCCATAGCTCGTCTACCTTGAAAGCGCGAAGAAAATGAATCAGCTGATTAGTCTGTAAAAGATTTACAAAGCCTATAATTCCCAGTACAGTCAGAACAACCAATATCCTAGACACTACACTAGCTAAGCCCGGCCTCCAACGCCTACTAAGTTTGTTAAAGCCAAATAAACCTATCACCGCAATGACTCCTAGATATGTAGATCTAGTTTTTAAATAAATAATAAGAAACAATAGGCTGACGAACAAGAGTGCAGCCACCTTTCGCCAGTGATTTTTCAACTCAAAAAAAGCTATGCTCATAAAGCCAGCCAATAAAAATAAAACCGTAGAAAACAGGTTCTTATGCCCGCTGATTCCTCTGATCTGATATTGTGCCTTATCAATACCTGGATCTAACTGAACTATTTGATAGCAAGCGAAAAGCAAAATAGGAACAGTAAGCACCATCATGCCTTTCAATAGTCGGGAAACAAAGTGTTCATCGTTTAGTTGAAACCAGCGACAAAAATAAAAAGCGGCAAAGCCCAGCATCGCTTTCTGGCTTTCAAAAATGGCCTCTGAAAAATTAGTAGCCCATAATACAGAAATGGTGCTCCAGACAACATAGCTCATCAGTAGTCCTGTGGCTAAGTCCATAGCTGGCCAATGGATGGTTGTGAGTTTTCCTAGGCTTTTAATGCTGATAAAAATCGTTGTGCATAATACCACTAATGAAGCAGCGGCATTGCGAGGAAGCAAGGTGTAATCTAATAAGCCAGTATGATAACATAAGAGTGATAGCCCAAAAATGCCAAGCAAATAAAATAATCCTAACTGTGTTACCCATCTGGAGTTGGGTGGTGCTTGTATATGATGTAACTCTTGTTTCACTAGGAATAGTTCTTCTACATGACTCTACCTGTAGCTTTATCGCTCGGTCATTCTAAACTTACGACAATTCTGAAAATAATGACTTACTCTTCTAACTTCCATAGCTGCTCATACACAGCGCCTCTTATCTTATCATCGCGACCTGCACCAGCCTCCGGCACCTCAAACATCTGAGACATTATCACTCCTACAAACTTTCGATTAGGATCTGCCCAGAAATGTGTCTGCTCATAACCACCCCCTAGCCAGACACCTGCATCGCAATGCCCCTTGATGCGCATAGAATCTCCTGTCACCCAGAGGTTATAACCGTTATAACCATAGTCGTTATCTACATAACTATGTGGTGCTGAGATGTCTTCTACAGATACTTTATCCAGAAAACGATAGCCATTCAGTTCACCATATCTTATCAGCATCCGCACAAAATCTGCATAGCCATCAGCAGTTGCGACCATGCCTTCGCCGCCTAGAAAAAGCTGGCTAGCAGCTTCATAGCGTGGGAAGCTAGAACCAAAAATATCTAGCTCTCCCTCCCGCGCTTGTCTTAGAAGTGTATCTTTTCCAGAAAAGCGTGGTGGTAAGATACTAGGATCAGGAAGACCATACTGCAGTCCTGATATTTTCAGAGGTCCTGTGAGGCGTTCTTCTACTAGTTGCTTCAGTGACTTGCCAGTGGCACGTTCCATGACGAAGCCTAGTATCGTCGTATTAGTACCGTAGTAGTTACTGTGTCCTGATTGCTGGATGAGAGGGAGCTTAGCTTGCTTAGTAATATACTCGTCGGTAGTTTTTGAGAGTGGCAGGTGGGCCGCCGCAGAGGTTTCATCTATACACGGAATACCAGTTACAGAATAATAAAAGCCAGCCTCATGATCCAGCAAATGCTGTATCGTCATGACGCTATCCATAGGCACAAGCTTGTAAGGACATGCCTCCTCAAATTCCTCTTCCTTTAGATCACTGAAATTTCTACCATCGTCGGTCACTGCTACTTGGAGCTGAGCAAACTCAGGAATATATTTAGTTACTGGATCTGTAATTCTAAATATGCCATCTTCCATCATGTCAAAAGCAGTGGCGATGGTTATAATTTTACTCATAGACCATACACGTATCCAGCTGTCCTTATTGATATTCTGAGTGGGGAGCAACTCTCTATTGACAGCAGTGTGGTCATAGATCGCTGAGCCATCTTCATTTTCTAAGCGTACATGCAGAAAAGGGAAGCCGCCGTCTGTGACAAACTTATCTACAAGAGAATCTAT
>CALLAE010000085.1 GCA_938002665.1 uncultured Saprospiraceae bacterium
CATTCGACTATGCTCAGTGCAGGCATTTAGTCTGTCTGATCCACCTTTGGCGGACCGGTCGGTCATCGTTACTGCACAAACAAATAAACCCTCGCCAACTCTGCTTTTGCCAGCCCGACCGCATCTGATGATGCGGTTCCCTCCCTTCATACAGACACATTCGACTGTGCTCAGTGCAGGCATTTAGTCTGTATGTTCCGCCTTTGGCGGACCTTACGGCACAAAAAAAAGACCCAATGTCATAGACATGGGTCTTTTTGTGGTGCCTCCAGGAATTGAACCAGGGACACATGGATTTTCAATCCATTGCTCTACCAACTGAGCTAAGGCACCTAGAAAGAGCTCAGATTACTCAGAACTCTCAATAATAGTTGGTTTCCGAAATTGCATTTCAGCGCTTTCTATTAAAGCGATTGCAAATTTATACCCTTTTTATAACTATACTATATAAAGATGTTTATTTTTCATATCTGTATAATTACTATTTATTTCTGCCTCACATTTAACAGTTAAAGTACTCTTGGACCATACAGAATACATAAAAACAGAACTCGGCTACTGGCTGGTCTCCGCTAATAAAGATGGAATAAACAGTATACAGTTTTCAAAAGCCCTCCCTGAGCCTCCCCAAAACCCCAACTCCATCACCACGCTTGCTATTGCACAACTATCAGCCTACTTCCAGAAAACCCATAGTTCCTTTGATCTTCCGCTCAATCTATCCCCTTATTCGCAGTTCTATAGAGATACTTGGGAGATGGTCGCCGCTATCCCCTATGGCAAGCTCTGCTCTTACTCTGAAATCGCCATCAGAATGAATAACCCCAAAGCCGTCAGAGCCGTCGGCATGGCTAATGGTAAAAATCCCTTCCCACTCATCATCCCCTGCCACCGCGTCATAGGCAAAGACAAATCCCTCACCGGCTATGCCTATGGTCTAGAACTCAAAAAATGGCTGCTGGAACACGAAGGGGCTATTGCTAAAACACCTACGTTGTTTTAAAATTCTAAATCTGAGTTACGAATTTAGATTTTTTTATTCATGTTCCGATTCGCTCTAATTGGCAAACAATACATCAATCTTTATTCTTCTTTCTTGCCTTTGTCTTGATACAAAGGCAAACAAAAATCAAGGCTGGTGGTATTTTTTAACGGCTCCAAGTTTTGAAATTCCTAAACAAGCATGAATGAAAGGTCCCGATTTTCGGGATTAGAAGTCGTAAATCGACTTCTAAAAAGAAAGAACCTCATCCTCAGAAGAGGACGGGTGGAAATACTATAGGGCCTCCCTTCCGCTCTCGCGGTTCTCTCATATTGGACCACCGTTCGGGAACATTCGTTCATTCCTAAAATACCAAAGGCCAATCGCCACCCTCTATCGCCACGGAAATTCATTGCTTGGTGTATGTTGCTTGGAATTTGCTCCAGCCTACGCTTTTCTCTTGCTTTTTATCACTCGACTTACCCAAGCCGGAATAATCAAGGCCCCGATAATCAAGTATGGATAGTAAGTTATCAGTCGCCATAGCAAGGCCGCTATAGAACCGACACCTTTAGAAATAAAGTCTTTGAAGAAACCGGAAAACATGAACTCCATAATACCAGAGCCTCCCGGCGTAGGGCTAAATTGTGTGATGACATACATGGTCTGCGAGCGGGCATACATAAGGAACTGCTCCATAAGAGTCCAGTCTGTGTTCACCAGCGCAAGGATGATAAAATTGACTGTGACAAATCTGGCTACCCAAGCGCCTATGGTCAATAAGATGGCTTGTAAATGAAAGCTGAAGGGCTTAGTTCTGAGCTCAGCTGCGGTCACTATTACATCCTGTCCTGTCTGGTAGAGACTCCTTTTAAATCTTCTAATAAAAGGCAGCTTAGCCAGTCCCATTAAAAGTTTTCTGATCACCCTAGGTCTGAAAAGACCCCACACAAGGATACCTCCATAGAACAACATAAATAGCCACACTAACATGAAGGTGATACCATAACCGACAAACATACTAGTCATATCAGGCCTTATCAATACCGGTCCGAAAACAGCTAGCAAGACAACAAGTGAAACTAGAAAAAACAAGGTGTCGACTATCACCGTATAGAGCACAATAGAAACCGCCTTAGCACCAGAAATTTTCTCCTGGGATAGAAAAAACACAGCGACGGCAGAACCCCCTAATGAAGTGGGAGAAATAGCAGATGCAAACTCCCAAATGAATACTAGCTCTACGGCGTTCTTAAAAGTGAATTCGTTATCGGAAAGAATCATCAGCCGCAGCGCATAGAAAATGTGTCTCACAACATATATTCCTACAGCTATTGCTAAAAAATACCACAACCTACTATTCCACTCTATCTGCTGAAATTCTTCAACATTGAACTGACGAAAGACCATGTATAAGATAACAACAATACCAATGACTACAGGCCATATAATCTTAGAAAGACTGAGAGACTTGAGAACCTCTTCATCCTTTTGATTTTGAATAGCGTTTATGTCAGGTCTTTTTTCCAATTAGCTCCGAGGATCCTACCATTATAGGGGATAAGTAGGATTTATTTAGTTCATGAAATAATATCAAAGGCTCTTATTAAACCTTATCCATATATGATTCGGCAAGTTCGGTCTTTTTTGTAATAAACCAATGGATTCTATGCCTTTAGGTTCATTTCACTACTAAAACAGAGCTACAATTATATTTAGTCTTTCTATATGTGCTTGTGGAGTAAATAATGCTGTTTGAAAACCAAAAAGGCACTAATTTCGTTTCACTTTAGAAAAACAGCAAATTCCGATAAAAAAAGAGATAAATGGAAGCAAAGACGACAAGCCCAGTGATGTTATATACCGAGCAAACGCCTAACCCCGAATCGCTCAAATTTGTAACGAACCGTATGCTACACAAAGGCACAGCTGACTTCAGAACGGAAGACTTAGCTAAGGAGTGGTCGCCACTTGCCACTGAGCTTTTTGCATTACCATATGTAAAAGGGGTCTATATCTGCAACAACTTTGTGACGATAAGCAAGGAGATGAACTACCTATGGGAAGACATCATGCTTAAGACTAAGGAATTTATCAAAGATTATGTCGCTCAGGATAAGCCTATCTTAAAGGAAGGTTTTGAAGAAGCAATGGCCAAGCTGGAAGAAGTGAAAGGTGTCGCGTATCAGTATGATGGCGAAGAAGCGGAAATCGTACAGAAAATAAAAGAACTGATAGACAAATATGTCAAGCCTGCCGTGGAAATGGATGGCGGTAATATCGCTTTTAAGTCTTTCGACAAAGGCAAAGTCTCTGTAATCCTTCAGGGCTCTTGTAGCGGCTGCCCTTCTTCTACTGTAACTCTAAAATCAGGTATAGAAGGCATGCTAAAAAGAATGGTGCCAGAAGTAACAGAAGTTGTTGCTGAGATGGGCTAAGCGCTGCCCACCCACCATCCTATGGCCGTCAATCCACAAGTAGAAACAGTAAATTATCTCAAGGCGCTCTGCGCAGAGGTCGCTGTATTCATACGCGAAAATGTAGACAAAGTATCTGCCTCGGACATAGAAGAAAAAGAACTCAACAGCCTCGTCAGCTATGTAGACAAAGAAGCAGAGCGCATGATCGTAGAAGCACTCCGTAAGCTTACGCCTGATGCTGGCTTTATTACAGAAGAAGACACCGAAGACCAGACCACCCAAGAACAAATCTGGGTCATAGATCCACTAGATGGCACGACCAACTTTCTACGTAAGATTCCACACTTCTCCATCTCTATCGCACTGATGGAAAACAATGAAATCACCATAGGCATCGTGTACGAAGTGATGTTAGACAACGCCTACACTGCTATAAAAGGCCTTGGCGCCTGGGAAGGAAAAAAGAAACTGTCAGTCACCTCCATCACTGATATGTCCAAAGCGATAGTGGTCACTGGTTTTCCCTATCGTAAGAACCTGAATATGGAAGCAAGTTTTGATGTGCTGCGCTTTTGTGTTATGAATTGTCGTGGTGTCAGACGGCTGGGCTCGGCAGCGCTAGATCTGGCTTATGTGGCGGCGGGCAAGATCGATATCTACTACGAGAATTCGCTGAACATCTGGGACCTCGCTGCTGGTGCTTTGCTCGTGCAGGAAGCTGGTGGGAAGATTACGGATTTTGAGGGCGGAGAGAATTATCTGCAGACGGGTGGTATTATCTCTAGTAATCATTTTTTACAGGCAGAGATTACGGAGGCTATTAGGGAGAGCTATGGTTCTAAGAAAGCCTAAATAAAGATCTCAGTTAACCCTAGCCACAACGTTCATCGAAGGATAAGAATTCTAAGTCTATAATCTTTCATATCCACTAGGCTATTAGCTACCTTGGGATACAGATATGAACTTAGCAGAAAATCTACGTGTCGCACTGGATTCTATCAGATCCAATTTTGTCAGAGCATTACTGACTCTACTGATCATCGCAGTAGGTATCACTTGCTTAGTAGGCATTCTGACGGCTATAGACACTATCCTCTACTCTATGAGCAATAGTTTCAATAGGATGGGTGCCAACTCTTTCTATGTCTACCCTGCCAGAGACAATTCTAGAAGACATGGCAAAGACACTAAAAAATCTGAGCCTATAGATTTCAAACAAGCACAACGCTTCAAAGAAAATTTTGATTTTCCTGCTGCAAAAGTATCTGTCAATACTTTCTGTCAGTGGAACTCCACTGTGAAATACAAAAACAAAAAGACCAACCCTAATATCAGACTTGTCGGTATAGATGAAAACTATCTCAGTGCCTCTTCTTATGATATAGACGTGGGTAGAAATTTTTCTAACTCAGAAATCGAAAATGGAGACCACAAAGTCATCATAGGCAAAGAGATCGTCACCAATTTGTTCAACGATAAGCAAGAACAAGCTTTAGGCAAAGTGATACATGTCGGCAATACTAGATACAAGGTAGTAGGTGTGCTTGCCAGTAAAGGCGCTTCTATGACGCAGTCTCATGATCGTCGTGTTTTTATTCCTTTATTGAATGCTAAAAGATATTACGGTACAGCTGATAGAAATTATAGTCTTTTGGCCTCTATCAAAGATCCTACGCAAATGGACAATGCCGTAGCAGAAGCAACAGGTCTTATGAGAAATATCAGAAGTCTCAAAGCCACACAAGAAAATGATTTTGACATCAGAAAAAGTGATGGCATTTTACAGACCCTCAAAGAAATTACAACCGAACTCAGAATCGCTACTATCGCTATCGCACTCATGACTTTACTTGGTGCAGCTATCGGACTGATGAATATCATGCTGGTCTCTGTCACAGAGCGAACCAGAGAAATAGGTGTCAGAAAAGCCCTTGGCGCTACACAGTTCAATATCCTTTTTCAGTTCTTGATGGAAGCTGTCGTCATAACTATCCTTGGAGGTATACTCGGCATCATCCTAGGGATACTTGTCGGCTTTGGTGTGGCACATGCTATCAAAGGAGAATTTATTATTCCATTCAATTGGATGGCACTGGGCATCTTTGTCTGTATAGTAGTCGGAACTTTGTCAGGACTTTATCCCGCACTAAAGGCTTCACGGCTAGATCCTATTGAGTCCTTGAGATATGAGTAGGCTTTCTGAAGCGTTATTATAAAGCTGGGGCTGTATAACTAACGAAGAGATATAATATATAAGGCCCTGATAATCACACAAAGCTTAACAGATTTTTAATAAACGGTCCTTGATTTATCCTATAACTTGCATCATGGTATAATTCCTATCCACGACTATTGTTATCTTACAGTAATAAATCAACTAAAAAGAAATTTCATGAAACATTTACTTACACTTATGAGCTGTCTATTTTTTGCAGCTTCAGGTTTTGGTCAAGTAGAAGAAAGAGCAGCAGACTTAAGTCTTGGTTCTCAAAATGCTTTCATCATAGAACATGATGGCGCTGACAAAAAAATGGTAAATAAAATTCTGGAGAATGCCGTAAAAGAATACGGCAAGGTCAAGAGAAACAAAAAGGCGAAAGAATGGAATTGTCTTCAGTGTACTGTGCCTGGTCTTAGCAGTCCAGCCAATGTATATTTTAAGATAGAGGAAGGAAAAGGAATGGCCACAAGTTATCTTTTTGTGGATGACGGCACTAAGTTTATAACTTCCGAGAATGCACCAGACGTAGCAGAAAGAATAATGAAAAACCTGACTAACGTTGGCTATGATGTTACCAGAGCCGTTATCTCTAATGAGTTAAAAGATGAAGAAAATAATCTTAAGGATAGAAACAAAGAACAAGAGAAGTTAGAAAAGAAAAACAAAGAGCTACACGAGGATATCGAAAAGTACAAAGAGAAAATCGCGGAGGCTGAAAAGAATATCGAGAAAAATCTTCAAGACCAAGAGGATAAAAAAATGGAGATAGAAAAACAAAACAGAGTAGTGGAGGAAGTGACTAACAGACTGAATAGCGTAGGGAAAGGCTAAGGTGCTCTAAAAGATAAATTTTCAACAAGGCTGAGTTTTTTGCTCAGCCTTTTTTTGTGCCCTATAACAAGTAAACATATAGCAGTAAGATCAGAACTAGCTTACTTCAAATTCTTAATTAACATTCTTATGCATGTTATCAACGTTAAAGAACAGCCCTACTAACATTTACAGGCGACCCTATACTATAGATGGACTCTAGGATATCTTCTAAAATCTTAGCTTTGTCAACATTCCGATTCATATTATGATTATCTTTAATTAGATACACGTTTTCATCACCAATTACTACCGCTGAATGGCAAAGAAGAAGGGAGACAAGGAAAGAAGTGACGACATGAGTGCACTCATGTTTGGGAGAGTTATGCCACAAGCACTAGACCTAGAGGAAGTAGTTATAGGTGCTGCCATGCTGGACAAGGAAGCTTTTTCTATCATCGTGGAAAAACTACGTCCATCTACTTTCTACCTTCAAGCACACCAAGAAATCTACGAGGTCATGATGGACCTCTTTGCCAATAACAAGCCGATAGATATTCTTACCGTTCATGAAGAGCTTAAGAAAAAAGGCAAACTAGATACTGTCGGTGGTGTCAATTACCTGATGGAGCTAACAAACAAAGTCGGCTCTGCTGCCAATATAGAATACCATGCACATATCGTGCTCCAGAAATATATACAGAGAGAACTCATCCATGTCTCTACAGAAACCATAAATGATGCTTTTGCAGATCAAAAGGATGTACTGGAAATGCTGGATTCAGCAGAGCAGAATCTCTTTGAGATAACAGATAAAAACCTAAACACAGGTTTCCAAAAAATAAGTTCGGTCGCAGCCGAGGTGGCCAAAAATATAGAAGCGCTCAGCCAGCGAGAAGATGGCCTCACGGGAGTCAGCACTGGCTTTAAGCAACTAGACAAAATAACCAATGGCTGGCAAAATTCAGATCTCATAATCATTGCTGCACGTCCAGGTATGGGTAAGACAGCCTTTACCCTGTCACTAGCAGCTAATGCCGCAGAGTCAGGCAAAGGAGTAGGCATCTTCTCTCTGGAGATGGCTAATGCTCAGCTCGTACAGCGTCTTATATCTATGGACTCCATGATTCCAGCTACGAAGCTGAGAGAAGGAAGTCTCTCTACAGAACAGTGGCCTATACTCGCTAACTCCGTAGAAAAGCTATCCACCCTACCCATCTTCATTGATGATACACCAGCTATAAACATCTTCGAGCTACGTGCCAAGTGCCGTCGTCTAAAACAAAACCATGACATCAGTCTAGTGGTCATCGATTACTTGCAACTAATGAGTGCAGGAGATAGCAGCAAGAGAGGAAACAGGGAACAAGAGATTTCGAGTATCTCGAGAGCCCTTAAGGGAATGGCCAAGGAACTGAATGTACCCGTCATCGCACTATCACAACTTAGTAGAGCCGTGGAGACCAGAGGAGGTGATAAGATTCCCCAGCTTTCGGATCTTAGGGAATCAGGAGCGATAGAGCAAGATGCAGATATCGTAACCTTCATCTATAGACCCGATTATTATGAGCTTGCGGATGGAGAAGAGACACAACAAAATACTGCAGATATCATTATCTCTAAGCACAGGAATGGTAGCCTAGGAACTGTCACCCTGAAATTCGTCAAAGAGAATGTCAAGTTCGTGGATTATCAACAAGCGGATTTCAGAAACATGCCTGATATGGGCAGCGACATCTTCAGTGATGGCGGCAACAGTTTCATCACAAGACCATCGGCGATTAACGATGTCTTTGAGGACTAGGTCCTTTATTAACTCCTATTCTTCATGCCGATCGGTTACTGATTTTGAGAAAGATTTGGTACTTGTAATTTGGTACTTGGAGTTTGAGATTTAGTCCTTGTGCTTTTACTTTGAGTTTTCTAACTGAGAGAGCATATAAGTGATATCCACGTGGTCGTTGATTAACTCTATGGCTTTAGAAATTTTCCAAGGTGTCCTTCTATTAATTTTTACTTCTAGCTTACTGATTTTGATAACAGCACCGAAGGTATCTAACTCGGTTCTTATCAGTGGTAGGCTGTGCTCATTTATATACTCAAGACTAGCAGGAATAATAGGTTCTTCTCCAGTGATAATAATTCCACACAGAGGGCTTTCCGTATAACCTTCCTCTTCTGATATCGCTATGATACGTGAGATCGCTTCATCTAGCACTCTAGAGCTAACCACTAGTAGATTGTCCTTAGATTCTTTGACTGAAACCGGGTCTACTAAGGAGCCCGCTAGAATCTTTTCTACTTTATTGAAGCCCTTCTCATTATTGTGTTCGATGACGCCATTGACGGTTTTAGCTACTGTCCAAATAAGTGGATAGCCTAAGGTGTTATCATAAGGCACAACACCTAGCAGGCGCAGATTATTTTGGTCTAGCCAGATTTTGACGTATTTCTTTACGATGTCCATTTTGGCAGGAATCACTTTATTGACGATAACTCCCATTATAGGTACATCATATTCTCTAAATAGTGCCAGAGACATATTAAGTTTATCTATGGTAGAGCCTATCCCACCTTCTACGACCATGACTACTTGAGCATTGAGTAGCTTAGCTACTTGAGCATTAGATACTGACGCAACAGAACCTACGCCTGGATGGCCTGTACCTTCGTAGATGACGCCTTCATGCACGGACTCTAATTGCTCTCTTGCATATAGAATACTAGTATCCAGATTTACAGCTCCAGGGTTATCAAGAAATTTTGCAGTGGCTCCTTTCCCTATGATAACTGGGCTATGGATTTCAGGAACGATATCCAGCTTAAGCAAATCAGCAAATAGTACCGCATCTTTATCTACGACACTATCGCCTATCTGCACATGCATCTGCCCGACTGGCTTGCAGTACCCGACATTGATTCCTGCCTTTTTAAAACTGGCTGCTAGTCCTAGAGTGGAGGTTGTCTTACCTACATGTTGACTAGTAGCGGCTACGTAGAGATTTTTGAGTTTCATGTTGCCAAGATAGGTATTAGTGGATAGTTTATTTGTTAATTAGTGATTGGTGGATTAGTGATTAGTAGATTAGTAGATTGGCGATTGGAATTTGGAATTTGATTACTTTGGTGTCAAATAGCGTAGAAATGTTTTTTAGACTATTAAGTATTGGCTGGTTTACTCTTTTTATGGGTGGTTTATTATTTGGCCAACACATTAATGGCATCACTGCTGTGGCTACGCCTCGTGCTTTCCCTTCAGACCCCTACCCGCGTCTCGCTGAAACCAATGCCAACTGGGTCTGCTTAGTGCCTTACGGATTTACGCGTCAGGGAACACCATCCTTGAGATATAATCTAGACGGGCAGTGGTGGGGAGAAACCCATACTGGCGTTATAGAAAACATCAAGCTCGCCAAAGCCAACGGCCTGAAAGTTTTTCTCAAACCTCAAGTCTACATTCCTGGTTCGTGGCCTGGTGATCTGGATTTTGGGAGCGAAGCTGAGTGGAGCAAGTGGGAAGCAGATTACAAGGCCTTTGTTTTATCCTACTTAGATATTGCCATAGAATATGATGTAGAACTATTCTGCATTGGCACTGAATTTAAAAAAAGTGAAATTAAGCGCGCTGCTTTTTGGAAGGCGCTGATCAAAGACATGCGCTGTAAATATATCGGCCAACTCACTTATTCTGCTAACTGGGATAGCTATCACGCTATAGAGTTTTGGGAAGACTTAGACTATGTGGGTATCAGTGGCTATTTTCCAATGATAGATAATACGCTACCCCCTGTCAAAAAGCTAGTAAAAAAATGGAAACCTAGAATACAAGAGCTAAGGAATTATGCTCAGCACACTAGTAAGAAAATTCTATTTTCGGAATATGGTTACCTCTCTGTAGATGGCTGCGCTGGCAAAACCTGGGAGCTAGAAAAAAAGGTCAAGCAACTCCCTATCAATGAAGCTGCTCAGGCTAATGCCTTTGAAGGGCTCTACACAGCCTTATGGAATGAGTCCTGGTGGGCGGGCGGCTTTATCTGGAAGTGGTTTCCACATGGGCAGGGTCACGAAGGCTATGTAGAAAGAGACTATACTCCGCAGGATAAGCAGGCAGAGGCTGTGATCCGAGAGTGGTTTGGGAAAGATTTTTAGCGGATAGGTTTTAGTACTTAGTTTTAGTGCATAAATTTTTGTAACAAGATATCCCATGTCCGCACCTAATATAGGTTGACCCCTTTTATCTAGGAGTGGAGTGCCTTAGAAGAAAAGCCTTTAAAATCACTTTATCTAATTTATCCAGCACCTGATCAATTGATATTTAGCTACAAAAAAATCAACAACTAATTTCTTCATTATGAAATTCATGTGGAACACTGTAATAATTTCATTAAAAACAGTTAGTAATGTTAAAACAATTGGATAGTTACTATTCACTATTGATTCAGCTTTCATTTTTGAATCTTTACTAAGAAATTTGTGGCATGACTCCAGAACTAAAATCAATTCTTAGGAAATTGTTTTCTGAAAATGTAACAAAACTTCAAAAACTCAATGGTTACGAAAATGCCAACTATCTCCTAGAGTCTGATGGCAAGAAGTACATATTTAAGACTTATGAGGAATCATCTATAACGAATGAACACGTCAGCGCAGAGAATGCAGCTCTTTATCATCTAGAACAATACAATTCTACAAGTTATCCTGAGCCTATTCCTTTCAATGACAATACTGATTACAAGAGATGCAAGGTTCAGGAAGATCCTAAAATTATACGTGTCTTATCTTATATAGATGGAGAGTTTCTGGCGGAGGCTAAACCAAGTGAAAATTTATTTCGCTCTTTAGGTCGCTTCTTAGGAGAAATGGACAGCAGGCTCCAAGGTTTTCAAAACCCTATTTACAAAGCAAGACAATGCAGATGGGACATTCAGCATCTAGAATTAAATAAGAAATACATAGAGGATATAAAAAATCCTCACAGCAGAAACATCGTTCGCTATTTTTTTCAGCAGTATGAGGAGATAGTAAGACCTAGATATCCAGAACTTAGAAAGCAAATCATACACAATGATGCTAACGAATGGAATGTTCTCACTCAGAATGAAAAAGTTACGGGTATCATTGATTTTGGTGATATGTCCTACACTTTTCTCATCAATGAATTGGCCATTGCCATAACCTATGGTTGCTATGACAAGGATGACCCATTATACTGGGCTCAGTTTATCATAGAGGGTTACAATGAAAAAATGCCCGTATTAGAAATTGAGCTATCTGTGTTATATTACCTCATTGCAGCACGTCTCTGTATCAGTGTCTGCAACTCAGCACATACCAGAACAATAGACCCTGACAACACCTACACCTCAGTAAGCGAAAAGCCAGCCTGGTCGATGTTACAAAAGTGGTTATCTATCAATCCCATTGCCGCAGAGAACAGCTTTAGGTCAGTTGTGGGACTCCCTCCCAAGACCTCAGTTGCCTTAGAAAGTGTCATCTCTTACAGGCACAAGCATATAAGTACCACTTATTCTATGAGTTATGACAAGCCTATACACATGGCAAGGTCTGCATTTCAATACATGTATGATACCCAAGGCAATGCCTTTCTAGATGCCTATAATAATATCCCGCACGTAGGCCACTCTCATCCTGTAGTCGTAGATGCTGGCCAAAGGCAAATGGCAAAACTCAATACAAATACTAGATACTTGTATGATCAACTAGCTGAATACGCTGAACGACTTGCTTCAAAATTTCCATCCTCATTAAATAAAGTTTACTTAGTTAATTCTGGAAGTGCAGCAAGTGACTTAGCTATTAGAATGGCCAAAGCTCATACGACTCATAACAGAGTAATGGTAATGGAATTAGGCTACCATGGCAATACCCATACAAGTATGGAAGTAAGTGATTACAAATTCAGTAATCCAAAGGGACAAGGCAAAGCAGATTACATCCTAAAAACTCAAATACCAGACACTTATAAAGGTCCATATACAGACCCACTCACAGCGGGAAAATTATATGCAAAGGAGGCTATCTCAAAAATAGAATCCAGCCATCACCCGATAGCCGCCTTCATAGCCGAGCCTATCATTGGATGTGCAGGGCAAGTACCTTTACCTGCCGACTATTTGCAAGAAATATATCCTGTCATTAGACAACAAGGAGGTGTCTGCATCAGTGATGAAGTCCAGACAGGTTTTGGAAGGTTAGGAGATTTTTTCTGGGGTTATGAGGCTTCTAAGGTCGTACCTGATATAGTCATAATGGGCAAACCTATAGCCAACGGACATCCTATGGGTGCTGTGATATGTACTGATGAAATAGCACAGTCTTTTGAAAAAGGGGTAGAATTTTTTAGCTCTTTTGGTGGAAACCCCGTCTCCTGTGCGATTGCAGCGGCGGTTCTCGATGTCATAGAAGAAGAGCAACTACAAGAAAATGCTCAAAAGGTGGGGCACTACTATATGTCCAAGCTACAAGAACTTATGCAGCACTATGATACTGTAGGAGATGTGAGAGGTAGGGGGCTTTTTATCGGTGTCGAACTGGTAGAACCTCATACCAAGAAACCAAATCCCCGATTGGCTAAACATATCAAAAGCAAAATGAGACAAAGAAATATCCTCATCAGCACAGATGGTCGGTATGACAATATATTGAAATCAAAGCCACCTCTTTGCTTTAATAAGCATAATGTAGATACAGTCATAGAAGCACTTCATGACATACTAAAAAATTACTATCATTCTAAAAATTAATACCTCTAATGATCAAAATCAAAGCATTGGTACTTATAGTACTGACAAGTCTATTGTTCGGCATAACACTAATAGGCCAAGATCCTTTATTTCCAAATTCAGTAGTATCTAATGATATAGATTTCATCCTAGATAATGATCCTGATACTTATACAGAACTGAACTTCAAGGGTCGAGAGAATAAAGAAATGCCTGGAGACCCGAATGGAGGAGGCCTTTTTGACACAGGTACTTATGTTTTTGAGGCCATCTTCTCTGAAGGTGAGAGGCTAGAAATCTGGTGTCACAGCTCTTTTGGTGACGAAGCTGCTGCAAAAGAATACGCCGCCAAGTTAGGGCCAAGGTTAGGAAAGCTGCCCCTCTTTCAGAGAAATATGATAGATCATGTCGTTATACATAAGGGTGATAGAACTGCATTTGCAGAAATAGAAGGCCAATTTTTTATACTCTATTCTGAAAATATGGATAAGCGTATCAGCACTAATGATTTGGAAGAAACCGTATTTCATGAATCAGTCCATGCATCTTATCAGTTTATGTATCAGAACCATCCTGACTGGACCAGTGCACAAGCAGCTGATCCTACTTTTGTGACAGAATATGCTCAAGACAATCCGTTTGTAGAAGACATAGCAGAGTCAGCACTGTTTGCATACGCCTATTTGACATATCCAGGAAGACTTTCTAGTGATATTGAAAAATGGTTAGAAGAAAATATTCCTAATCGACTAGAATTTTTTGGAGCCTTTTACTCCCAAGCAACGAGAGCAGAAGACCTTGCAGAGACAAAGAATCTGACCATCAGTCCAAATCCAACCAATAGTCAATTTACTGTAAGCGGCATGAATAAACAGCTTCAGAATTCTATTTATGTACTGGATATGCATGGTAAGATTATGAAGACAGTTGATTGTTCTAACCGAGAATCTATCGATATAAATCTGAGTGATCTTGCCAACGGATTATACATAATCTCTATGAAAGGATATCCAAGCGCAAGGATCTTAAAATTCAACTAACATTTTTTCAATAAATGCAAAACGAAATCTCTCATAAAGTTTTAATTGTGGTTCTGTATTAAGATAGAATCTACCCAAAAAAAAATGGACTAATGGGATACAAGTAGGATAGGACTACCGAGTCATAAATGATTTTGTTTTTTAGGAACTCAATTATCCGCTCATTAAGGTTACTCTCTTAGAGACTTGGATATTAAGAGCGCTCTTCCTTCGGAATATTCACTCGCTTAACTGCGGGTGGAAAAATAGCTTCCACTAGACAGTCGGTCTCGACCACTGGTATAAGCGCTACTTTAGAGCTGCCCAAGTTTCCTGATCGTCAGTCATCAACTCCTTAAGAGCCGCATTAGACTTTACAAGTTTAAATCTATTCCCATACCTGTTGGTGTTGGGATATAAAAATTACTTAGCTTTTCAAAGCTAATATTATTGTAGTGTTACTAGGGTTAATATCCTTTACTCTATAACTATCTTCTGAGATTGATAATTTGAATGTCCACTGGTCACTTTAATTATATGGAGACCTTTACTCAGGTCTTCAGTATTTATACATTTAGAGTTATTGCTTTTTTTCTCGAGTTGTCCACTTGTAGAATATATCTTGACTTCGAAGTCTCCAGCTAGATCATCCGTAATACAGACCTGATCAGAAGTAGGATTAGGATAGATTGTGATATGTTTTTTTGCAACTTCTTCAGTATGACTACTCACCTCTATACAATCAGGTGTCAACAGCGTTAAATGCCTCAAATCCAATCGTCCCAGTTCAGAAGTTATGACGACTGGTGTATAATCCGGTGATTTTGCATAATAGATATTTTCTCCAAAATTGGTTTGAAAAAATAAATAATCTCCTCG